>CAYHRT010000096.1:0-14177 GCA_964359085.1 uncultured Bdellovibrio sp.
GAGATCGCGTCCTAAAAATAGGGAGTCAATATGCAGATCGAATCAGTCAAAGGTTTAACAATCTCGGTGCTTTTAGGACTTTCTTTTTCTTCCATGGCCATCGACTCAACGATCAGCAAAGTCATCTATGGTAATGATAATCGCCAAGATCTTAAGGACTCTCCCCTAACCGACTTTCAAAGACTGGCGCTATCCACTGCCGTGCAAATCAAGCAAAGTTATTTTACGCTTCTGCCAAATGGCAATTTGCAACTGGAGGCAACAGAAACGCTGAAAAAGCAAATCAATGCTTGCGATGACGAGCCCTTTGCCACACAGTTGGCGGTGGGGAATTGTTCAGGATTTCTGGTCTCTTCTGACTTACTCGTTACCGCCGGCCACTGTATGGATAGCGAATCAGATTGTGAAAATTTCGTATGGGCCTTTGACTATGCCGAAGGTAAAATGAAGGACTCGCAACTCTCCAAAGAAAATGTCTATAACTGTAAAAAAATCTTGAAACAAACTGTTGATCAAGTAACGATGAATGATTATGCCGTGATTCAACTCGACCGGCCGGTTACTAATCGTGCTCCCCTTAATTTCCGGCTAGAAGGTTCTGTAAAACTTGGTGACTCCCTTGTTGTCATCGGTCACCCAAGTGGGCTTCCTACCAAGATAGCGGATGGTGCCACCGTTCAACAAGTTGAACATCCAGCATACTTCCAAGCTGATTTAGACACCTATGGTGGCAACAGTGGTAGCGCCGTGTTCAATGCCAAGACAGGTGAAGTTGAAGGGATCTTGGTTCGAGGCGCCAAGGACTATGTCTTCGATCGGGAACGTGGCTGTTACCTTTCAAATCGTTGCGAAAAAATGGACACCGAGAATCGCATCTGTGAAGGTGAAAGTGTGAGTAGAATTTCAGCGGTGGATATCGTGGCACTAGAAATGCAGGATCTTGTTGATAAGGAACCATCGCTCGCAACCAATCTTACGGATGTCACTTTGGCCGATGGTCAAGGCCAGACACTTCTTATGGCCGCAGCTAAAAATGCTAAATATCCTCTGGTGCGCGCCCTGCTGCAAAATCCTAAAGTGCAGTTCAATAAGAAAAATTCTCAGCGTGATACTGCTTTACATCTCGCGATAAAGGCCAATGACTACTACACGACAAAGTTACTCATGGAAAAGGGTGCTGATTTCACAATCAGGGGAAAAGAAAAATTGAAAGCGAAAAAACTCGCAAAAAAGTTAAAGCGCGACAACCGGTTCCAACAGCTCATGGTTACTTACGACAAATGGTATTTGCCAGGCAAACATTAGCACCTAACGTCCTTGGCCATCGGCTTTTCTCTTCTTTGACTCCCATAAAATCGCGATTACAAAACCTGTGATTACTGCTAGGGTTACCAGAAAAAATCGGAGGTCATGTTTATGGAAACAAAAGTTGCATTTATCACTGGTGCCAATAAAGGTCTCGGGCTTGAAATGGCCCGACAATTGGCCACGAAAGGAATTCGGGTGTACATGGCGGGTCGCGATTTGAAGAAAGTTGAGACGGCCGTGAATGATTTAAAAAAATTAAACTTGGATGTTGTTCCTATCTTATGTGATGTTACCAAGTGTTTGCAGATTAAGGACGCTGTTGCCATCATTGAAAAGCGGGAAGGGAAACTAGATATCTTAATTAATAATGCAGGCATCATGCTTGACAGCGGAGCATGGATGGAAAACAACGCCGCCACCGTTTCTCTTGAGGTGATGCGAAAAACCTATGAGACCAATGTCTTTGGAGTGGTTGATGTTACCCAACAATTTCTGCCCTTGCTTAAGAAGGCCCGAGCGGCCAGAATCGTTAACCTTGGAAGTGTTCTCGGTTCACTGACCCTGCATGCTCAACCGGGTTCACCCGTCTATGATGCAAAATGTTTGGCGTACAATTCCAGTAAGGCCGCCCTCAATGCTGTAACCATACATTTCGCCCATGCACTCAAAGATACCAAAATTAAAGTCAATACGGCCCATCCAGGTTGGGTAAAAACAGACTTGGGCACCGAACACGCTCCTATGAGTGTCCAAGATGGGGCCAAAACAGGGGTAGATCTGGCCTTACTCGATGATAATGGACCAACAAGTGGTTTTTTTCATATGGGCGATAAGCTACCTTGGTAGCCCTCACCCTGCTACTTGAAGAAAGTTAACGGAAGCCCGCCTTGCTCATGTAACTTGGCAAGACATTGAGGAGCTACATCGGCAATTTTAAGCCCACCATCATCCACATCAAAAGAAGCAATAGTTTGATGTAAAATGGTATCACCATCCATTCCGGTCAATTCAATGACTTCGGCCACCATGCGCTTACCATCCTTGGATCGCGAAAGTTGCACGATAAAATCCACGGCGGTGCTGATCATCTGACGAACAACCTTGTGAGGAACGTCAAATCCCGCTAACAAAAAAAGTGTTTCCATGCGCTGGATGCATTCGCCCGTACTGCTGGCGTGAACCGAGGTCATACTTCCATCATGGCCAGTATTCATCGCCTGTAGCAAATCAAACAACTCGCCCCCTCGTACCTCGCCAATGATGATGCGGTCGGGTCGCATCCGCAGCGTATTTTTCACCAGGTCGCGCAAAGTCACCAACTTTTCACTGGCCAAGTTTTTACGCGCGGCCTCTAGGCGAACTAAATTAGGATGTTCAAAATTGAGTTCCAAAGTGTCTTCAATAGTAATCACGCGCTCGTCGTGGGGAATTTCTTGCAAAAGAAGATTCATAAAAGTGGTCTTTCCTACTCCTGTTCCTCCCGCCACCACAATATTACAACGCGCCTTAACCGCGGCCTTGAAAAATTCAATCCATTTTTCAAACAGGCAGAACACGCCGGGAGAGGTTCCAAAGTTTTTAATGTTGCGTAAATAGCGACGAATGGTAATGGCCGGATTTCCAGCGCTAAAAGGTTCCACGATAATGTTTATTCGGCTACCGTCAGGTAGGTTGCCGTCCAAGATTGGATTATCGGCATCACAGGATTTTTGATTAAATTTCGCCAGTTCCTGAATGAACGCCATTACCTCATTTTTATTAAAGGACACATTTAACTGAATGAACTTTCCCTCACGCTCCACAAATACAGACTTCGGACTATTGATGACAATTTCAGTAATGCCTTTTTTGGTGGCAATCTCATCTAAAAATTTCCACACCGGGTTGTCATGTGCTGGTTGTGTCACCTTCTAGACTCCTTTGTAATCCGCCAACGAGAGAACTGCAGAAAAAATCCTGCTCCCCTATCGAAGATCCATAACGTAATAGATTGCTAATAATTTCATCCGTCAATTCATCTTCATTGGTAGGCCACACTTTCATAAAAACGGCCCCTCCCATACTGCCTTTTCTCCCATTGCCCTGAATGAGTTCTTTGAATTTTTCCGGCCCACGATATTGATACAAGTGCAGACAAAAAAGAAACAGCCAATCAATTCGAATAGCACGCGCCTTGACCGCTAAAAGCATTTGCAAGAGCGGTCTTGGAATAATACCAAGAATCTTTTCATTTCCTTTTTCAGCCCCTGATGCTTCCGTTCCCTGACGAAGTTGAATCACTTTAAGATAAAGGGCCAAGAGAAAAGACCGAGAATACCCTTCAACTGAAATGTCCCGTGCTCTCTTCTCAAAGTCGAGGATCTCGGCCATTGCTTTCCGCGTTTCATCGGTCGGAAGGCAAAATCTTCCCGACCGCTCGCGTTCTAAAAAAACTAGGGCCAAGCGATCACGTAATCCCAACCAACCCATGGCCTTAATCTGCGCATCGGCGGGAATTTTACTGGCATTATCAAGCACCCAAGCACGAATGAGGCCATTTAAGACCGGCGTTGCATAGGCATACTGTATTGTCCGATAAAAAAAATCTGGATTCGAATGACTGTTACTCACTAAAAGTTTGGTATAATAATGAGGAAGACTAATAAAAGGTAAATATAGATTTGTGGCCATATCCATAGCATTGTAACTCTAATTTGGGATTAGAAGCAAAAATGAAAATTCCTATCTATACTGAGGTTTCGTTTGAGAACCTTGACCAAATGAATTTAAATGATATCAAAAAGGCCTTGCAAAAAGCACGCGTTGGCTTGACCCCGTCCTATATCATCACCCACCATCTTAATTCGCAGGAATTGTTATCTTTTATGACTCTCTTAGAGCAAGCCTTAGATGAACTTAATCTCTCGGAGCGGTTTCCCTATCCACTTTATCTCATCTCTAATGACCTCACCACCCATCCGCGATTTTATATAGAGAAAAATATAGAGTCACTGCCCATCCATTTTTTCCAAAAAGTAAAACGTCTCAAGCCCAAAGAAGAGCTTCTTCTCTCCAAAGTGATCTTCACGGCAGAAAAAATTGGCAATCTTGATGTCCTAATGAAGCTAGACTTTTTACAAAAGCACGCAAATCTCAATCGAGAATTATCTAGCTTATGCCATGAACTTAACAATTACGAAATAATCCTTGAGCAACTAAAAAAGTCCGACGAAGATCTACTTTAGTGGGAATTTATGGCCAAAAAAATTATTCTTACCCCTGATAAATTGAATTCACTGAAAGGTTTTGAAGATACCTTGGATCTGCTTGATGAAAAAGTCACCATTCAAGAGGGCAAAGGTGGCATTACCTCGGACAAGGGACATGACAATTACCAATTATATAATTATTTCGAAAGCGAAATGGTGCGACTGAATGCTCTCGATCTCTTTTTTACTACTAAAATGTCCAATATTGAAAATTATTCTCCCACCCAGCAGTTGATTGATATACAGAGAGTTAAACTTGAGCAAGCACGTCAAGACCTTGTCAGAATACTTAGGAATCCCAACTCACCCTTTATGCGCCGATTAGAACATTTATGGAATACTTCCGTTGCCAAGAATGAGATCTAAGGAGAGGGGGGAACCTCTCTTCTCATCATAGGATATTTAAAATAATCGGCCCGCCCACATGACGATAGTCGGCATCTTTGAGGGTGCTAATCTTGTTCCCTTCAATTTGCATTTTGAGCAAGATGTATAAGTAATCTTCAATGGCAGGAACAACGTCGAGTCCAAACTGTTTGGTAAATGCCTTCAAATGTTCCATGATATTTTCTTTTCCTCTCAAAACACCCGTGGGAAAAAGCGCCATGTCTAAGAACTTGCGATACTCATCGATGGTGAGCCCCATTTTGCCGCTGGATTCAGCATGAAAAACTCCCAGCCAATGGTTGGCGAGACTACTTAAAATGATGGCCTCAAAGTCCATGTCCGCAACGGCATAATTCATATAAAAAGAATCATTCAAGCGTCCCGTATCAACCAGCGCCGTGAAACTATCGTGGAAACTTTTGATAAAGGGTAAGAGATGCTGAAAAACTTGCGACCACTTTACCCAGTTAAGATAGACTTCGGTATTGGTTACATCAATCGATGGCCCTTCGTAATTATATAATTTGGGAGGATTGCTTAAGACATCATCGAGAAAATTATTCCAAAATTGTCCTAAAAAACTTTCATTATGTTCATTAAATTCCGATGAGTGCAAGAGACGATTTAACTCACGCTGATTGATTCGCCATAAGGTCAAACCCACCCGGTAAACCTCAGTCAGATCGAAAGTTTCAAAAAGTGATTCCCCGCTCTCCAAGGTCAAAATGTCCGGACGTTGCTCGATCAAATAATAGAGATAGGAGAAGCCTAACTCCAGTTTCTGCCTCACCAACTGCCCCACCTGCGCCATGACCATATTGTCTTCTTGTCCGGCATCGCTCAAGGCCACCTGGGCATTTACCAATTTAATAAAATTGAACTGTAAAAAGGCCAAACGTTCATCACTTTTCACACGTTGCAAATCATCTTGAAACTTTTCAGTAATGCGGACAAAAGGTGAGACAGCGGCATGATGAAGACCTTGGGCAGCTTGAATGGGATCAATCTGCCCACGAACTATTCTCTTTTTCTTCAATTGCCCATGCATAAACTCAATTGTCGGATAGGTGTTATCGAGTTCTAAGGCATCGTAATAATCCACTAGGCCAAAATCCAAAAGGCGTCCCTTCTTTATGCGATACTCATCCTCGAGCATTGAACTCATAGGTTCAGAGACAATTTTGAAGAGATAACAATAGGCGTTTTCCATTCCTAGATCACCGTAAAGCTCTATGATGAAACGGCGAATTTCACTCACATACTGACAATCTTCATCGAATTCAAACAGCAGTAAACTATCGTCAGTCAGAAAATAATTATCATGTTCGGGATATTCAGGTTCATCAACATCAAAGGTCCAAACATTAAACCGCGCCTTCAAAAAAAGCGCAAATTGGGAAGACTTGATAAATTCCAAGCGGACAGCATCATCCGGGCAGGCATTGTGACCACGAATCCAATATTCAAATTGCTGAATATCAATTTCATCACGCTTCCATAAATCTATATCTAAGAAGGCCTGGCGCTGCTCTTCGCTCAAGCGCGGAAGAATGGGACCGACCTGTTCGGGCGTAAGTTGGCGCAAGGCCATGTACAAAGGTTGTAATGGCACATGATTCAATGGCCCACCACTCTCCACTAACTCTTCAATACGCTCTAGACCTTGTAAGGCTTCGGCTTCATGAAGCAAGTTTTGAAAAATGTTTTTGCTTTTAAAATGATAGGGGGTATTCTGTCCCATACTGTCGTCTCAATTATACCTCGTTTGCGCGTTTTATAGACGTTTTTTGTGGAGAAGGCACGCCATTGCGCGTTGCCCAACTGTGTTTATTTTTCGACCGGAGCAAGACCGATGGAGCAAGACCAAAAGATGGCCAGCACTCATGATGAGCGACCAACTCATGTGCGCTCTGACCTGCATTTAACCCGACGCTTTTGGCACATGGGCGCGGGAATGTTTGTCGCCTTGGTATACGGACAATTTCTTGCCCATCAAGAAGCGGTCTACATCATTGGTGGTGTTTCATCCTTGGTGTACATCCTCGAACAAATCCGCATTAAATACCCTGAGATTACCAAGAAAAGCCACTTTATCAACTCCTCGCTCTTGCGGGCGGAAGAGGAGTTAAAAGAGAGTTCGGCACTACCGTTTATCATGGGGCTACTTCTCACCATCCTGTCCTTTCCAAAACCTGTGGCCTTAGTCTCGATTATGATCTTGGCCCTGGGCGATCCCCTCTCGGCCATTGTTGGGATCAAGTATGGAAATCATCGCCTGGCCAGTGGCAAAAGTTTAGAAGGCAGTGGGGCCTTTTTTGTGGCGTGCTTTTTTGCCGTCATGCTGATTTTTGATCAAGGACCTTTTGGCGCGCGTCTCGCCCTGGCCTTTTGGCATGCCACGCTCATGGCGCTCTTTGAGCAGGTCCCCTTGCGCCTAGACGATAACCTCACCATACCCATTACCTCGGCCTTTCTCCTTTGGCCTTTATCTGTTTTCTTTGAGGTTCCAATTCCCTAGGCAAGCAACCGCCCAACCTTATTGCCACTTTTTAAAATCCACTTTTTTCTAAGAAAACCAACAAGGAAATCAATAGGATATCAATTATCCATGATTCCAATACCCTACCAACTGATCATTAATGCCCAGTTGTTTATTTTTTACAGAAATTAAGGCCGGACCTACAATTTAGTTATGCGTGTTGGTGTAATGCTCGTCATATTCATGATGATGTGGGTGTATCCCACTATCGGACTCGGTGCTGACAATTCCGTCACAGGCAAAATTGTGATGTTGAAAGGTGTCGTCAGTTCCAGTGCCCGACCGTCCTCGGCCCTGCAAAAAGGCGACATTATACAGGAAGGGGACACCATCACCACGGGTCCAGGGAGTTTGGTCAAAATCGAATTCTCCAACAGTAGCACCATGTTTGTTGGCCCCGAATCCAGTATGAAATTGGACAAAATGGAAAATGGCAAGGCCAACATCATCTCGCTTTTAAAAGGTCAGGTGCAATCGCGCTACTCAAAAGGAGAGAACAGCGATTACAAGGCGGTGGTCAAAACTCATACGGCCGCCCTTGGAGTGCGCGGGACGCACTTTCTCATGGCCTACAATCCTGAAAACAAAGTATCTTCTGCTGTCACCTTCACCGGCCACGTTTCTTTCATGAAAACGCCCGAGCGCTGGAACGATCTGTGTACCCAAAATCCCGGCAAGTGCGGTGAACTGATGGTCAAAGGATTGGACAACAACACTCTCGCCAAAGTGATTGGTGAGGGGCAACTCTCCCAGGCCTTCGTCAATAAAAAAACGGCCACCATGCCCACCCAAATTAACCGCATCCAATTTTTCTCACTCTTAGAGAATTCCCAACTGAAGGAAGATGGCCAGGGTGCCAAGGCCAATCTGGCCATTGCCAAAGTAGAGGGTGAGGCGGGAGGGCCGAAGGCCGGTGGTATGTTGGACTTAAAAACTGCCCTCTACGTGGAGCCCAGTGGCTCTTCTATTCGGGATGCAAAAACTGGTCACTACCTACCGATTGGAGACATCGGACAAATTGATTTGAAGTCGGGAGAATACAAGGCCCCGCGCGGCTGGGAACTCAAGGCCAACGGACAATTCACTGCAATTGGAATCAAGTCCGATGAAGGGGCAACCACCCGCACCGCCGACCCCAACCACTTTGCCCATGTAAGAACCGATGAAGGCGACCGTGATGAAGATGATAAAAAAGAAAAGAAAGAGAAGAGGGACCGCAGACCGAGAATAGAACGACTTGATGGAGCTATGCCTGGCTGTGTACCAGGACTCCCTTGCATTCCAAAGCCCCCAGGCGCCGATCTGATTAATAATGGTGGACTCGGAACTATCATGGCACCACGGGCACGTATCAGGATCACGGTGGAATAAATATGCAACGTTTTAGTCCATATAAACCCATTCTTCCACTCGCTCTCTTGCTAGCGCTAACAGTCGCGAGTAAGGGTGTCGTAGGCCAGGATATGAGTTTGGTTGAAGAGGCCCTGATGGACCAGGGTGATGCCTACTTCGGTGAAGGGTATTACGAGTTGGCACAGACCTATTATCAAAGGTTGCTCGCCAATACCAGAGACCCCTTCATTCAAACTATGATTCAAAAGAAATTGGAAGATATCAAGGCCAAAACCAGTCAAGCTGCGATATCGCCACACCAGTTCAGCTTTGCCCAACAGATCTTCTATGACTCCAACGTCTTATTGAGTGGTCCTGATACTCAAACTAGTTCCTCCGATCAGGCCTCGCCTGGTACTACCACCAATCTCCGTCAGGGATATTTTAAAAGTTTGACTGAATACTCGGCGCTACAACATAGCTTCAACGCCGGATACACCCGTTATACCAAACGTAATGAACCGGCGATCTATCAAAACGATTCTCTGCAACTGGGCCTTTCCGAAAGTATCATTTGGCGGCACTCGTTCTTGCGACAAAAATCCCAGGCCCGCTACGAACTTTATGGTGACTATTCCTACGAAGATCATGAATCCAAGAAGCAGCTAAAATATTTTTCCAAAGATTACGGCGTCAACTTCACCGAGCTAATGGAAATCTCCAAAAACTCTCAGTTCTATCTGGGGATCAAGTACCAGCATTATGAAAATTATCAAGAGGCCAGTGCGCTGAATATTTACACTCCCAGTATCGCCTACTCCTATACTACCAAAAAAGGCACGCAGTGGTATCATGCCCTTGAAATGCAAAACCAGTTGGCGGAAGATCCTTACAATGACACCCGCATTTATCAATATCAATTCCAAGTCACTCTGCCCGGAAAACGCTGGCGGGTATCGCCCTATTTTATCCTTCAGGTTCAAGACACCATGGCACAACAAGACATCCGGGGTTGGGAAAGTCTGCTCAATCCCGGCATCACCTTGGACTACAGCATAAGCAAGCGCTGGGCCATGAACACCAACATCTTTTATCGCAAACGAATTTCCAAAGAAAAATCATCTTACTCCTACGACCAATACGTCATTCAATCGGGGGTGAGTTATGCGTTCTAGGCCCATCCTCTTCCTGATCTTGTCTTTGATGTTGCTCGCAACTCAAACCAGTTGCACGCGCAAATCCACTCCTTCAGGCAAGCTGCGTATCAACCTAGGTGCCGTGGCCGAAGGCCCGGAAATCACCGCCGCCTACATCTGGGGTCACAATAAAACTTTCGGTCTCACCTTTGGTGCGCACATTTCCGGCAACGGACGAGAGATCGAACTCCCCTTAAAACCAGGCATCTGGGACTTTAAGGTTATGGCCTGGAGCGGGGCCAACATGTTCGAAGGCGTCACTCGCTGCGGATACAGTCCCGATATCGCATTCCAAAGCGGTGATGTCGACGTGCCCATTCACATCACAACCGACTGCAGCCATCCCTTCTTTTCCGGTGGAGAAAATTTTATTTACACCGAGCCCAATACTTCTACCGATAATCAGATCAAACCTCTAAGACTGGTCACCTGTCGCTCGGTTGCCCTGGCGACTGGGCCAGGGAGTTTGTGTGAAAATGCTTATGAGGGTGTGACCAGATCCTTTCGCGTCATCCTCCCCTCCTACTCACCTCATGGTGAATTAGAGATTGGAGATGGCTCCTTAGACTCTCTAAGAAGCGAATGCCTCGCAATCAGCGCTACCCCCACCGACACGGAACTTCACATCCCTGTTGGCGATGGCGGCCCCGATTCTCCTCGTGTCTATATCTCCGCCTTTACCGACGATAATTGCTCATCATCAGAGAATCACGTCGTCAAGCCCTACCCGTTCGGTCTGATCGGCGCCAAAGCGCCTCAAGGCAAACTTTTCCACAATAATGCGACAAATAGGTCTGTCTTCTTTATGAAACACGGAGCTTCGCCCGGAAAAGGCGATCTCGCTACCTATTTTGGCGATGGGGCGGATGGGATTCAGACCATCGCCGCAGATGTTGATGTTTCAATTGTCCCTCTGGGAGGCAAAACCATCTCGGCCAGGAGACGCATTACAAATATTTCCAGCACTAGCAATTCATCGATTTTAACTGTCGCCGCATTCTCCTCCCCTGCTCATTTTGCTATTGGAGATGAAGTGATGTGGCACGTATCTATCGCCAATACTCTTACTGCCTGTGATGCTGATGTCGGAGCACCTTATCATCTCGTCGGTGGAAGTTATGGTTTTGCCCATGTCACAAGCGTGCAGACAACAATGCCGTTCACGATCGGCATTGATCACGTATTCCCGGCAGAAGTTTCTAACCTCAGTCTTAATTTGATCAAAGGCAATATCACCAATCCTCCCCAGTGTGTCATGCAGGTCATTCGTGTCCCTAATTTTGGACAATTAAGCATTACCGGCAACCCTACATTAACCGCCAATGCCTTTAGTCTCGGAACAGCTGGAAATGCTCCAACCGGCAATGGTGGGATCATCGTCATGCGGGTGAAAGATCAGCTTAACATCGCTAATGGAGCTACATTGACAGTTGATCAAAATGGCAGCGGTTATCCTGGCGGCGATAGCGTAACACCTAATCTTGTCACCTTCCAAGGAGTGGGGCCAGATGGGTTCACTCAAGGGCCATGTATTCCAGGATGTGAGTCACCTATTGGGATGGCAGCAGGTGTTGGCCATAGTGGAGATGCCGGTGGAGGCGGTGGTGGGCATATCGGTGCCGGCGGTAATGGTGGTGAAGCTAGTGCTAGCATGGGTGAAGGTGGAAACCAACTAACCCTGCGTTTATTTCCCCATTTTATTATGATGGGGGCATCAGGAGGACATGGTCAAAACCTTACTATCAGTAGCACGGAAACCGGTGGGCCTGGCGGAGGCATTATTTTAATCGCTGCCCGAGAAATATTAGGTTCTTCTGGATCTGGATCATTCCAAGCCAATGGTAATGCGGGCATGGCCGCTGGATTTAATGGTGGAGGTGGGGGAGCGGGCGGGAGTGTCTATCTTTTCACTCAATTTAGCAATGTCAATCTCACAACCAGTGCACGAGGTGGGGCAGGGGCGGCTGGAGCTACAGAGGGCGGAGGTGGCGGAGGCGGTGGCAAAATTTTAATCCAAAGTTGTATGAATTTGGGTGGAACCGAGACTTCAAATATTTCGGGGGGAGCACTTGGAAATGGTGGAGGCACACCTGCTACGGCAGGCCAGCCGGGTGAACATGATTTGTCAATTGATTCAGCTCACCCCTTTTGTCCTTAGCGAAGAAGGTTCCACGAAGAAGTACTTTGTGGGTGCCAACCGACTTTTGCGAAGAAGGTTCCATGACCCCTTTGGGACTGACTGCGTTGCCACCTGTGTTCCAAAAATGAATTTTCTAACTCACAAATCATTATTCTCATTGTGCACTTAGAGAGTATAACGCCTATCCCCCTCCCTATTGTCCCTTGGGGCTTCCTTTACATACGTACTACAATGTAATACACTTCATCTATGCGCTATGAATGGGATCTAAAAAAAGAAACAATCAACATTAAGAAACATGGAGTTTCTTTTGAAGATGCTAAGCAGGCCTTGAATTGTGGCCTTGTCATTGTACTGAAAGAAGATTACGTCAATAATGAAGATCGTTACGTCTATCTTGGTATGTGTACGAAACTAAACGTTCTTGTGGTTGTTGCAGCATACCCGAACGAGATAATTACACGAATTATTTCCGCACGAAAGGCTAATAAAAGGGAGAGAAAATTTTATGAAACGCAATTATGATTTTTCAAAGGCGGCCGTGATTAAGGGAACCATCAAATCTAAATCTCAAGTTGATGAAGCTTTGCGCGAACAGAAAACACTAACCTCAATTCGACTTGATAAGGAAATTGTAGAGATTGCCAAGAAAATGGCAAAAAAAGAAGGTGTTGGCTATTTAACATGGCTCAATACGAAACTCAGACAGATTGTTCTTGGCGAGAATAGACTTGAGGACAGAATACAAAAGCTGGAAAGAATTGTATTTAAAAAAAGGGCTACCTAGCGCCAGCAGGTTCTGCGAAGAAGGTTCCATCGAAGAAGGTTCCATGACCCCTTTGGGACTGACTGCGTTGCTCCTTGTGTTCCATAAATGAATTTTCTGACTCACCTGTTATCGCTCTCATTGTCACAAAAAAGGTTCGCAATTAAATAGAGTATCATTCCCAGAGGTAACTCATGAGCGATAGCGCAATCGCGAGAATTGAAAAGATGATTTACTGTATCCGTGGCCAAAAGATCATGCTTGATACAGATTTGGCCGGACTTTATGGGGTTGAAACCAAAAGGCTAAATGAACAGGTTAAAAGAAACATTGACCGTTTCCCAAAAGATTTTATGTTTCAACTGAATCTGCTCAAAATCAATCAGAGCAACCAGAGCACGTAGTCATGCTTATTGACTTTATAGTCAATCACGTGTAACCTGAACCAAAGATACAGATATGAAACCAGCCGATCTAGTTCATTGTTCCATACGCCCGACACACATCAATTCCTATCTCATAAAGGCGATAGAAGTTGATCTTAGACATATCAATTACGGTCTAAGTCAGACCAACGGATATGGAAAAAAGGCCAGGTCTCATTTTAAGATTGAGGATATCGTCTCATTCTTTGAATCTTTAAACTTTTTAGAAATCAATTCTGAAAGTGATGGGGATTGGGAATACTTCGTGGTTGATAAAGTTTTTTTTGACCAACAGAAAAAATATCGCGTTGTTTTTTGTATTGATCAAAAAAGGCCAGATGCTGGCTGTGTTATAACATTATTCGAGATTAAAAGGGGGAAATCATGAGCTACCCAGACAAAGAGAGAATTTTTAAAGTCCTTGATAAAATAAAATCTGGAAAAATCAAGTCAACTGAAGCCCTTGTTGCGTCAGCTTCGCCCATGGATAAAATGAAGTTTAATGTCTGCCAGCAAATTTTGAAGTTCAAAAGAGAAAATAATTATTCTAATCTTGAGCTAGCAGAGATCATTGGCATTGGGCCGGCCATCATCAGCCGAATTCTGCATTGCCAAATAGCTCGATTTAAGGTGGATTCTTTGCTGAACTATTATTTTGCGCTGGTAATCAGCTCCAAAAATAACAAACTGATTAAGCAGTTCAATGAAGAACTTTCAGAGTTTTTAAAAAACTTAGCTGCATAACCTCTTCCAGAAGGTTCTATGACCCCTTTGGGACTGACTGTCCGATATCGGCCTAATGCAGCCACACTAATATCATTGTAACTCAGCCAGTC
>CAYHRT010000097.1:0-10184 GCA_964359085.1 uncultured Bdellovibrio sp.
GCCTTGGATGCGGTGAAAAGTAAGGCGGCAATGCTGGCAGAAATAGGGATATCCCAAGTCCTAGCAGCGACATTAATGGTTCCACCTTCAGGTGGCGCAACTACCTCACAGACTGCATCAACTGCAAAAACAGCAGCGCCGGCAGCAGCTGAAGGAACTGAAAAAAGTACTGGAGCTGCCGGTTCCAGCGCGACAAGCATTGGCGGACATGCACCGACATACGCCCTCGATACTAAAGCGGTATGTGAAGCCAGCAATTTCTTTACCTGGCAAGACTTATATCAGTGCCCAACTGGTATGAATTTTGTGCAAAATAATTTTACCCCAACACCACACTATGTTTTTCAGCATAATCCCTGGTCTCGATTTTTAATAGAGGAGGGATGGGCGCAATCTCCCCCCTCAGGTTTTGACCCAACTAAAATCGGTGATGGCTCGAAATCTGCCGACAAAACTGAGAATGCTATTGCGATGGCCCTTGGATTCCCCTTCGTAGGACTAGGCATTGCAGCAGGTCTTCTGGCAAAATTTCTCTGGCCAAACTTCTTTAATAACTATATGGGCCTGCCTTTTGTCCGTGCCATAGGCTTTGGTGTCATTGGAAGTGCAGCGATGGCCACGGCGGGATTGAGTTTCGTTACTGAACAAACGCTGCAACAAAATATTAGAACGATTGATGCCATTTTAAATAGAACAGTTAGTCCAGGCAGACGCGCGGTTGCCCCAGACGTTACCAGAATCTCCGCCACGGGAATCGATATTTCCGCTCTCGAAGATCTAAACCAAGTCCCTTTGGCAAAAGAAAATCCATTTCCCTGTTTGCGTGGAGATGGAAAAGGAAACTGCCTCGAAACCACAGGACAAACGCAAGCAGAACTGGCTGCATTGGGACTAGACGCCGAAACACTTAGGGCCGCGGGATTGGCCACCAAATCAACTGATAGTATGAGTGGTCAAAAAAATACAGATCGCAAAAATCTCAATAATGTGAATACCCTGGCTTCTGCTGCCCGAGGTATGCGAAAGCGTGCCCATGATTTGAGGGCCCTCCTCAACCGCAAATTAATCGAGGCACGCCAGAAACCTATCGATTTTGAAGGCCATGAGAGATTATTTTCCGATAACCTCAAGAATGCTATAAAACAAATTGCCCCAAAGGAAAGCACCCAAATCGCTTCCTTTACGGATCAAATGAAAAATTTGGCCCCTCCTGAGGAACTCGTCAAAGGCAAAAGCACTGAAACGGCCTATAAAGATCTCATAAGCAAGAGCACGCTCCCTGTCGGCGTCAGTAATGCCCAAATCGATGATCTACTCAAAGCAAATTATGACTACCAAGGAGAAACCCAAGATCAAGAATTGGCGAGATTGGCAACAGAGCAGAAATTTGATCTTCCCAAGAATGATATAGTTGAGCAAAATACCGAGGATATTTTCAAGATGATCACCATTCGCTATTTCAAATCGGCCTATCCGGTGTTCTTTAAGGAAGAGAAATAATCTGCGGCTTAAAAAGCAAAGGCTTGCCCCCTTTTACAGGAAGTTACACCCTGTAAAAAAAACATCCTCACAGGTGAATTCTTGAACTTTGACAGGGAATGGGCCATGCAATTCATCAAAGGAATAAAAATATGGATCTCGGTGCAGTACTTTTGGCCCTGACAGTCAGCATAGGACTTAAAATTCCTATCATGCTGATCGCTGGCAGTCTCATTTATAAGATGTATCGAGCGACTCATGCCTCACCTCCCAAACGATTATGGGCGGTCATCCCGAAAGAACATCGCCAAGAGTTCAAGTGGCTCTATTACTCCCTCATTTTCTTTTTTATCTCCGAAACATTTTGTGGGGTTGAAACCTGGATCTTGATGCGTTCGGATGCCACCATGCGGGCCATTCATGCTCTGTCTTCCAGTTTTGGAATGGGACTCTTTGCGGTAGGACTGTATTTGCTCTTTGATAAAAAAATTATTTTCTATGCTGAAAAAAAATGCGCTTTAAACAAAATGTGCAAGGGCTGCACTCTCCTGGCGGGCGAAACTTGTAAATTTAATTCAACCGTTTTAATTTTCGGAACTTTTATTTTCTTGGCCATCTTCCCTCCCCTCTTTGTTTCCACCGAGGTCATCACGGCCAACCCAGCAAAGTTTATTCTCCCTTTTGAAAGTATTAATCACTGGTACGAATTCACCCTCATTCCGTTACTCAAGTCGCTCGATCCAAATTATAAATCTATTGGAGTCGCCTTCTTTTTGCCAACGAGTACACAAATTTTAGAGAATAAAATTCTCCCAAGCATTGTCGGCATCATCGTTTTGACCGGCATTACGCTCTTCTCGTCAAAAAAACTCGCTACAAAACTTATTGGCTTTAATACAATTCTCTTTGGCGCAGGCATGTTATGCTATACCTATTTCGAGATCATCTTAAATCGTCTAGTGGGTGATCTTTTTTTGGGTGCTATTGGACATGAAATTGGCGAATTTGTTTTTTTATTTCTTCTGACTGAATTCTTGACGGTAACTTTTAGACCGAGGGAAGTGATAGAAGCTGTCACAGGCGCTACGCCCCCATTATGTGCGCCCCACTATCCACAAAATGAATCGAACCAGTCACCCTCTTAGAGAGATCGCTGGCGAGAAAGGCCGCCAAACCACCAACGTCGTCAATCGTGATGTTCTGTCTCAAGGGAGTTTTTTCTTCGATTAGTTTTAGCGCCTCATTAAAATTCCCAAAGGCGGATGAGGCCAGAGTTTTGAGAGGGCCGGCAGAGATGGCATTCACACGAATCTTTTCTGGACCTAAATCAAAAGAAAGATAGCGAACACAACTTTCTAGCGCCGCTTTGGCGGGGCCCATGATGCCGTAACCAGGGAGAACGCGCTCACCCCCTAGATAGGAGAGGGTCAAAATACTCCCTCCCTGGCCTTGCATGAGAGGCCGGGCATAACGGGAGACCTCAATTAAAGAATAGGCACTGATGGCCATAGTGGAAAGAAAATCGGCCTTGGAAGCTAGATGAAAACGGTTTTCCAAGGCCTGCATGGGAGCGAAAGCAATGGAATGCACCAAGATATCAAGTGTTGACCAATCCTTACTGAGATCAGCAAAAAGCCCTTTCACAGAATTTTCGCCAGCGACATCACAAGAGACATCACAGAGGTGAATTTTTTCCACCAGGCGGCCTTCCTCTGTCCGCTCAATTTTTTGCTTGAGCCGTTCCTCCTGACAAGAGATACGAACAGCGGCCCCTTCCGCATGAAAGGAACGCGCAATTCCCCAAGCAATACTGCGCTGATTGGCCACACCCAGAATCAGCGCTTTTTTTCCAGTTAATAAACCCACAATTTCCCCTTAACACTACAAGAAGAGATCCATCCATCCGCCGAAGAGGGGAAGGGCATTGTCATGAGAGAGAATCTCCATGGCCAATTTCAAATCTCCCATCGAGCGCGCTTTGGGGAAAATACCTGCCATAGTGTAATCGGGCAAGGAATCCGGAGCATCGCCATAGAGGAAGAGTGGCAAACTATCCTTTTTGGAACGTGCTCGCCTGAAGTTTTCAGGTCTAGGCATCAAACGTTTTAAATCTCGAATGGAAGCATTGGCCGGATTGTATAACTCGGCCAGATTCAACTCAAAAGATTGAGTAAAGAAGGGATCGTTGAACATTTGGGGGCCGGTAGAGACCAAGATTCGTTGCCGCTTCTCTAAGCTGGCCTTATTGGCAACGGTTAGAGTTAAAAGCCAACGAGGCGAAACAATATATTTGTTGTCTTTACCAAAATCTTTCTGAACCTCAAGCCCCTTTACTGCACGAATGCGATGCTTGACTGAAGCCAAAGAATGATCACGCGAGTGCACCAGAAGATATTTGTCCTTCACTTTGGTATCACGCATGGTAAACAAGTTACGATATTGGTCTTTGGTAATTTCTTTATAAAAATCTCGCGCCAAGATAGCTTCGGTGTAATGAGTTTTAAATATCTTATCGACAATGCTCCGAACCCCATACTTGCGCAGATATTTCTTACGCAATTTATCGATGCCATCAAAGTTATAGCTGGCCCAATAACTCATCACCGCCTGGAAACGATGGAGATCGGCCAAAACCCAATGAATATGCTCAGTCGTAACTTCGAGGTAGCGATTTTTCGGATTGATCAATTTGTCGGCCTTTTGCTCACCGATTAAGAGTGCCAGGTCAAAAGAGAAAATGGTTTTATTAATGTCATCGGCACCATCCCCCTTAACTGCATCATTTAAAATCTGGATGGCCGACTCTACTTCTGGATAAACTTTATTAAGGTAGTGGTTTTGCAGATCACTATATTTTTTAATCTTTTTCAAATCGCTCTTATCGGTTTGACCGAAGACATAATCGAAAATCGGCCCAAAATGGGGACCAACACGATAGAGATTGGTATTTAACTTTCTTATGAGACCGACCGAAACTAATTCACTTCGAGACAGGCCGTTGTCGCCAGAGTTCAAACGATCCACAATTCCTTCGGTGGCCTTGAACACTTTAACCATGCCTTTATAGACTTGTAATGCTTTATCACCCGGATTGTCTTTGGCCAATTGATCGGTTAAGGCCACCACTTCCTTGACATCCGCCACCGATTGAACCGCCTTAATTTTTTCATCAATTTGTGCAGTCAATGTTGAATTTTGCCCCGAAGCCGGACGTCTGATCGAGGTGCTAGAATTTTCTCCTACCCTATTCCCTCTGTTCCCATCACAGGCCGCACATAAAATGAGTATCCCAAGGAGTATTCCAATACAAATCCATGATGCTCGCATTTTTAACAATCCTTTGTTAATTAAATGATACCCATCAATGGTATGCGCTTTTAGTTTAGGAAGAAAGACTGATTTTTTTTTGTAAAAATTTGCCACCAGGAAGAAGCATAATAAAGGCCGGATTAAAAAGAACATCGGCCACTAAGGCCAAAAACAGACCAATCATTAAAAAGATCGCCATGTTATGGAAGAGCTGGAAGTCTGTGAGAAAAAAAGTAGGAAAGGCCAATAAGAAGAGATAAGTACTGCGGGTCATAGGAGCATACATCAAATAGAGCGACTTTTTCACTCTACTTTTGATCCTTATCTGATCATTTGTGTTTAATAAACAGTGCAAAAAATGAATGGTATCATCCACCCCAATCCCTAAAATGGCGGAATTCAAAATAATCAAATTATAATCAATCGGAACATTAAAATAAGCAGCAAGTCCATACATCGCCACCAAGGGAAAGATATTGGGAACCATAGCAAGCAGAGCAAGCCGAAAAGACTTAAAGCAAAACACGAAACACAGAAAAATTCCCAAGGCCGTGAGAAGAATAGAGGAATAAAAACTCTCAAAGATCATCACCATGACACCCAATCGAACTTTAGTATAACCAGTGATCTCATAGCGAAACTGTCCAGCATATTTGGGCCGATCAAGAATATTGCGAATGAGCGAGCAAGTTTTCTCAATATCTTGGGAGTTGAGAGAGCGAAGGCGCACAATCAAGCGCATTTGATTTTTGAAGAAGGGAAAAAGATTTTTAAACAGACCTGAATCACGCATGGCACGCAGTGAATTTTCAAAATCACCTTGCCCACTGGGTGTGGTAGCCTGCATGAACTGACGAATAACCGTAGTACTGGCAATCCCGGTTACATTATCCAAGGCCCTTAGTTCTTCATCCAGTTCTTGTAAAAGTTGCTGAGACTTAACTGACTCCAGTTTTTCATTCTCGGCCAGCAGAAGAAGTTCAAGGTTGCCAGCAAAACCATAATCTTGCTTAAAGACGCTCACTGATTTTGTAAGTGGGTGATCTTTTGTAAACACTTCTAAAAAGCTATCTTGAAAAGTCAGTCGAGACAGAGAAGCGATAGATAAGATACCCAAAATAAAATAGGCGCCTACAATCTTCGCCTTGCGAGTTTTAATATATTTAAACAAGAGATGCGGTTGCACCAAATAACGGTTTGATTTAAGAGGGATAATTCTGATCTTAAAAATTTGAATCAGAGTGGGAAGAAAATAGAAGGTACTTAGAAAGGCCACCACCGTTCCGCAACAGCAATATAATCCAAAATTACGGACGGGAACAATTTCAGAAAAGAGAAGTGAAGCCAGTCCAACAAAAGTCGTCAGCGATGTCATAAAACACGGCCAAAACACCTTGGCCGCACCCGCCTCACCTGACCGCTGTAAAGCAGTAAAATAATGAACCAAATCAGAAGTGGCAATGACAAAGACGAAGAAGAGAGACATACTCGCCAGGGGACTCAAAGATTTCTCCCACCAGGCGATAAAAAGGACTGTCCCAAGGTAGGCCATGCCAATAATAAAAAGTGCCGCAGCCGATACTCCCCAAGAGCGGAAGAAAAAATAAAAGGACAAAAGGATAATTATAATGAAGACAGGTAGCACTCTTAAATTGCTCTTTTGAATCTCGAGTTGAAACTGTGTTTGTTGATAGAGATCACCCAAAAGGTGATAATGGTAGAGAGACTTTTTATTGTGTAAATCAAGAATGCTATAGATCTCGGTTAAAATATTCTTACTGAGTTGCCTGTCAAAATTGGGCTTAAACACCACGGTGATGAGAAAAGCATTTCTCGCGTAATTGACATACATACCTTGAAAAAGCTGATTATCGAGATAACCCGCACTTTCCGGCCGCAACTGTCCGGCATCGTCTAAAAAACTTTCAAGTTTGAAATGCGGCCCTATCGCTTTAGGATACTGGGCACTTGTTAGATCATGGACATCATCGACAAAGCGTATGGTTAAAAGATCGGCCCTAATTTTCTTGAGCGCATGGATCAGCTCAAGCCAAGCTGTACCTTCCTGGATACGCAAAGAAATGTAGAGTTTGTTCTCGTCATCATAATCATGCACAAAAGTTTCGTAATTTTTGCGCAGAGGATGGTCGGAAGAAATAGCAGTAATGAGACGATAGGGTTTAACTTGCTCCCTTAAAAAATAGGCCGAGAAGACTATCGCCAGAATACTCAATAAAATGATTGAAACTCGCGCGAACCAAACCATGACCTTCCCCATTCTCGGTATTATAGGGGAAGTTCTGGAATAATCAAACTCATGAGAATCTGACTGCCTTCACGGCTAAAGTGTAATCCATCAACAGTTAAGGCAAAACCATAGGCCGTAGCGATAGAGGACAACTCTTGCCCAAGCAGATATCGTCGGATTGCGACGATAGCAGCACGACTAAAAGATGGACGATCATACGGCTTTTTATTTACTTTGAGCGCCTTAATAGTGGCGGCCATCTTTTCGTAGAGTGGAAGATATTTCACACCATGGATGGCGGAAATGCTGGCGATGGCTTTATTATATTGCCTAATTTTAGTGTTGATAAAATCATTTTCATCGTCCCCGATCATAGGAATCGAGATTACAAAAAGCTTAGTATTTGGAGCTAAAGACTCCACCAGTTTCTTATACTGATCTTGAAATTCTGATGGGGGGGACTGGCAGGTTTGACACTCAAAAACATCATTGCTCCCAACCAAGATGTAAATTTGTTCAGGCGATAATTTTTTGGGCCCATCAATTCTACCAAGTAAATCTGCCGCCACGTCTCCATTGTTACCCAAATTAACCATCTCCAAATGAGGCATCTCAATTTGCAGGGCCATGACAACATCATCACCGATGCGACCATGGATATGACTGTCGCCAAAAAAAACAATCTTTTTCCGTATAGATTCCTGCCCCGTTAAAGGGGCCTTCGGGTGCTGATATACCTTGTACACGACATACAGCATGACAAAAATAGTGGTGGCAAAAAAAATTATGATCATCTGAGTAGTACTCAGTGGCCATTTCATAGGCATCATTTTTCCTGTCTCAAACGCGCGATGGATACATAGAATCAATGGCACTTTTATAATTTTTTTCAATGGTGGCGCGTTTCATTTTCATGGTGGGAGTCATCTCCCCTCTTTCAATTGAAAAGTCGTTATCCAGAATTTTGGAATACTTAATTTGCTCATAACCCGCAAGCTCTCTATTGACTTCCTCAATCTTGAGCTGGATATCACGCTCAATCTGCGGACTTGATTTTACGCCTTCGGGCAAGGTTAAGAGCATTGAAAAGTATTTCCGCCCATCGCCTACCATGCAAGCCTGGGCCACCCAAGGACTGGTCTTGATTCTGTCCTCAATGGGGACAGGCGCTACCATTTTACCACCCGAAGATTTCATAATTTCTTTTTTCCTGCCAATAATTTTCAAGCGTCCTTTTTCATCGAATTTCCCTAGATCACCGCTCAGTAACCAATCATCAATAATGGTCTCGGCGGTGGCCTCAGGTTTGTTATAGTACCCCAAAAAGACATGGCGACCTTTCGTGCAAATCTCACCATCATCTAGAATCTTAAATTCTGTATTGGGTACGGGAAATCCAACTGTCCCAGCACAATCAGCACCGGGCCTTGTCATACTAATCAGACCGGTTGATTCGGTTTGACCATACACTTCCAAAATATTAATACCCAAACCGGCAAACCACTCAGAGACATAGGCCGGTAGCGAAGCGGCCCCCGAAGCGGCCAATCTCACCTGATCCAGACCCATGGCCTTTTTTATTTTTGAAAGAACCAATCTATGAGCGAAAAATAACTGCACGTCATCGAATATGCTCAGTTGTTCACCGGCAAATTTTTTCTTGGCCACTCTTTGCCCCGTTTGCAACGACCATTCCGCCAATGTTTTTTTAAATCCGGTGGCCATTGCTAGTTTTTGCCTAACACCTTCCACCATTTTTTCCCAAAGACGAGGTACTGATAACAGTAAAACAGGTCGAACTTCTTGCAATTCGGCAGCTATATTGTCAAAACCTGAACAATAATCCACCCGCAATTGGCACGTGAGACCGGCACCAATATTTTGAATCTTTTCAGCAATATGACAAAGGGGAAAAAAGAAAATGTATTCCCCATGCGTTTAGTTATTCCCCAAACCGGCATGGCAATCGAAGAAGCATAGGCCAAATTATCATGGGACAGTAAGGCACCTTTGGGATTTCCAGTTGTGCCCGAGGTATAAATTAGAAAAGCACCGTGTTTAGGATTCAATCGATCTAAGTAATTTTGAAGTTGTAAATGACTTGCCAGTCTTTGGCCTTCCGCCACGGCCTGGGTATAACTCACAGCTTGCGGACAAAAAGAGGCGTCACCTTCAAAGACCAGGACGATTTTAATATGGTCAGGCAGTGGCATTTGACCTTGGTGAGTGGCCTTATCAAAATAGGTCTTATTTTGCAAACACAGGACTTTGCATTTGGTATCGTTTAAGACATAGGTGATGTCATTAAAACTAGCGTTAGGATAAAGTCCCGCGGATTTTCCGCCCAGTAACAAAGGTGCCAGATCCATATGCACCCACTCTGGACAGTTATAACTGAGAATGGCCCCTACATCGGATGCAGTAAAACCTTTTGACTCCAAAAAAATGGCCAACCAAAACACGCGCTGACAATATTCTTGGGCCGTGATGCCTTGCCATTCACCCTGAAGTTTAAAACGCTGAGCTACGTCCTGAGGATGCTCATCTGCCCAAACCTTTAAACGATGTAACACGGTGGCCATAACACCCTCCATTCTCCCGATATATAATATGCCTTTGTGTACCTTTTCCCGACCAATTTTACAAGCGGATGAAAGACCTCAGGTATTGGGCAATTTTTCCTCACCCTGATCGCAATTTTGTTTCTTCTCGCATAAAATAAACAAATATCTAAAAAATAGAGGTTTATATGCCATCCGCACCAAGTCTGAAAGAAGAAGAGTATTTTCACAGATTAGAAATGGAACTCAAAAAAAAACGAGAGGCAGAAGAGCAACATGAAATCAAAGCTCAGGAACGAAAAAAATTAAAAGATCTTCACTATTTGTGCTGCCCCAAGTGCGGTATGAAACTCATGGCCCTCGATTATAAAGGGATCGAAATCGATGAATGTTCTGCCTGTAAAGGTATCTGGCTTGACGCCAATGAGTTAGAGCAGATCATGGCGATGGAGAAAGGAACCCTGAACCGACTGCTAAAAATATTCAAATCTTAGGGGTTTGGATAAAGAATAATTGTAATTTCTGCCGTTTCAAGTAACCTTACTGTATGTGGAGATATGGAGTATTATTAGCTCTGTTGGTTCTTA
>CAYHRT010000097.1:10194-14136 GCA_964359085.1 uncultured Bdellovibrio sp.
TGGTTCTTATCCCTTTTCTATCCATTTGGGGCCATGCGGCCGAAATCGATTCTTTTACCCCCAGATTTAAACAATTCCCCGATGGGCTGCCTGCCATCAATCGGGAAGTCAATCAGCGCATCGCCTCTGCCCTAGAAATGGCAAACCAGGTGTCTTCTTGCAACACTCTCATCCTAGAAGCATTCTTAGGTGGTCAGCTGCTTAGTCCCTTCTATGGTCAGATTGAGAATTTCGCCAATACCTCTGAAACTGTTCCACGCTTTCGCGTTTTATTTGATGAATCGATTTATCGCAATCTTCCACAAATTAATTTTATGCTCATGAGTATTGGAGAATCCCTCTTTGGTTTTGGAAATGTCATTCATGAAAATGGACTACTCATCGGTACTGATAAATTGGGCCATTTTTTTGATGAGGGCCATCGTTTCTATGGCGATCTTAAAAATGATGGTTCAAATCTTGATGAAGTTCTAATTAATAGTGAAAGTACGGAGGAAGGTATTTATGGACGTGCCTTAGGCGGCGTGAAATCCTATGCCGACCTGGTGGCCAATTATCACGGTATGCATTTCTGGTCGGAAATCCTGCAATCAAAATTTAGACACGATCGACGCTATCTAAAATGTGTCCGCGAACAATGGGTCCAGATTCGACAATTTAATTTCCGAGATTACGTTGATCCTGCCTGGGATGAGGGAATCAACTGTAGTGAATATCAGAGCGCAGAATACGAAAACGCCGTCCTAAACACCATTGCGACTCTTCCCGAGGAACATCTCCGACCTTCGCGCTGTCCAGTTTCCCCAGAACAATGCATGGCCATGGTCCACAAATATGGCCGGCTTGCTCCGAAGCTAATTGGGCCGAGATGTCTAACAAAAAAATAAACTAAGCTACATGGGCTAATCCTGGGCACCCAAAGCTGTTGGGGCCACGGTTTTTCCCATCAGACCAACCAATACAATAAGCGTTAGGATATAAGGCAAAATGGAAAGAAGTTGCGAAGAAACTTGCAAACTCTCTTTACCACCCAAATAAACCACGAGGGCCTGTGAAAAACCAAAAAACAAACAGGCCATCAGGGTCCCAATGGGACGCCACTTACCAAAGATCATGGCGGCGAGAGCAATAAATCCTTGGCCAGAAATTAAAGTTGGACGAAAATTAGAAACGATGGCGATTGACAAGCTGGCACCACCAAGACCTGCCATAAAACCGGAGGAGAGAACACCCATGGTACGATAAGAGGCCACGCTGAATCCGGCGGCATCGGCAGATTTAGGATGCTCTCCCACGCTAATGAGACGCAGGCCCAAAGCCGTTTTATTGAGAATAAACCAAATTATAAAAGTTAAAATAAAAGCAAGATAAACGGTGGCATATTGATTGAATAAAAGTGGAATTTTCTTTTCTAAATCAAGCGGCGGCGTCATGCTTGTTCCATCAAAAAAGAGGCGACAGAGAAAAATCGAAAGCCCGCCGCCCAAAAAATTTATCGCCATGCCTGACACCACTTGATTGGCCTTGTACTTAATGGATGCAAGGGCATGCAATGTTGCGAGGGTAAGGCCCGCCATACCTCCGGCCACAAAACCAAGCCAAGGTTGATTCGTTTTCAAGGCGACATAAGAAGCAAAAAAGGCGCCAATCGTCATCATGCCTTCCAGACCAATATTGACGATGCCAGTTTTTTCAGACATTAAACCTCCCAATCCGGTAAAGATGAGAGGCGTGGCATACATCAAGGTTGTGCTGATTAGAAAAAATATTTCGTTCATATTTTTTTTCTCCCAATGAGCGAGAGAACTTTTTCAAAAAGAGCAGGAATAGCAATAAAGAAAATAATCGAACCAATCATGATACTGATCACTTCAGACGGCGCCTCAAGCGCAGATTGAATCTTTTGACCGGAATATTTAAGTGCGCCCAAAAAGAAACCGGCAATCAAACTTCCAAAAGGAGTATTTGAGCCAATTAAGGAGACAGCAATTCCATCAAATCCATATCCCTCATGAGCGGCCAAGATGGCAATATTCTTTGAAACCCCCAACACATGCGTTGCACCTGCCAGACCAGATAAGGCCCCCGAGATCATCATCGATTGAGTTATTTTCTTCTCAACATTAATGCCTGCATAACGAGAAGCTTCAGGACTCAAACCCACAGCCTTTAAATTAAAACCAAAAGTGGTCTTGTTTAAAATAAACCAGATGATGATGACGGCCAAAATGGCCAAGAAGATTCCCAGATTAACCGGGGGGCGAAGAAAATGTTGCCAAAATTCATGTTGTTCAAGCCAAGCGAGGCCAGATTCAGACTCCTTCCATTGTTCAAAAAGAGTAATGGAACTTGAATTTTGGATAAACTCGGTAGTCTCAGTGTCTGGTCGATGAAGGCCCTTGAAAAAAACACAATAATTAGAAAAATAAAGAGCAATCCAGTTGAGCATAATAGTCGAAATGACTTCATGAACACCAAATCTCGCCTTTAAATATCCGGCAATCCCACCATAGAAACCGGAAAAAAAAGTTGCAAGAAAAATAATCAAGGGAATCTGGATGATGGGATCAAAATGGAATTTATATCCAAAGAAAGCTGCGCTTAAAGCACCAATAATAAATTGCCCCTCCGAACCAATATTAAAAAGGCCGGTGCGAAAGGCAAATGCCACCGATAAACCGGTTAAAATAAGAGGAGTCGAACGAATGATGATATAGGCCACATATTGCGGCTTAGAAACTGCACCTTCCCACATGACTCTGTAGGCCTCTAGAGCAGAGATTCCGGATAATTTTAAAATTATCCCTCCGACTAAAAGTCCGGCCACCACACTACAGGCCGAGAGTAAGATTTTCATCCTTTCATCCTTTCACCGCAGCGCCGCCGGCCATATGCAGGCCAATTTCTTCTTTGATGTTCTTTTCAGAAATAATTTTTGCGTAAGGAATCTCGGCTGAAATACATCCATCACAGATGACCGCAATGCGATCACTCAAATTTAGAATCTCATCGAGTTCATAAGAAATCAGGAGAATCGCCTTGCCTTGATCCCTCAACTTGATCAATTCAAGATGGATGTATTCAATGGCCCCAACATCTAACCCTCGTGTGGGCTGGAAAGCAATCAGCACATCAGGCGAATTCGCGATCTCGCGCGCTAAAATTATTTTTTGCTGATTACCCCCGGATAAGTCACGCGCCCTAATTTCCAGATTACGAGGTCTCACATCGAAACGTTCCATCATATCAACTGCAAATTGCTGAATGGCCTTTTCAATAATGAGTCCGTAGCGGGAAAATTTCTTCTCTTCAATAGTCTGTAGAACAAAATTCTCTTTGACTTTGAAGTCAATCACCAGGCCACGTCGTTGCCGATCTTCAGGAATAGTTGAAAGCTTGGCGTGATAGATTTCCTTGGGCGTCTTATTGGTGATATTTTCTTGATTGATGGTCACGGTACCACCTGTAACCTTGCGAAGACCAGTGAGAGCATCGACTAATTCACTCTGCCCATTACCGTCAATCCCGGCCAATCCGAGAATTTCACCACGTTTGATGGCAAGAGAAAAATTTTTCAAGGCCGGCATTTCTTTATGATTTAACACCATCAGGTTTTCAACACTAAAGACTATCTCACCTGGAGTCGCTTGGGCCTTGGATACTTTAAGGTTAACCGATCGTCCCACCATCTTTGAAGCTAGGTCCTCTTCACTTGTTGTTGCGACATCAACCGTTTCAATAAAGAGCCCTTTGCGAATGATGGTGCATCGATCGGCAATTTCTTTAATTTCCTGCAGCTTATGGGTAATGATGATGATCGTTTTACCTTCACGTTTTAAATTCTGCACAATCCGATAAAAATCTACAATTTCTTGGGGAGTCAGCACCGCAGTCGGCTCGTCGAGAATGAGAAGTTCAGCATTACGATACAGTGTTTTGATG
>CAYHRT010000098.1:0-355 GCA_964359085.1 uncultured Bdellovibrio sp.
TGCACCCAGCAATATGATTTGTGGCGAGACTTTAAATACCACAAGGAGGCTGCAAACTTTTGGCGTGATCTCGCACGAGCACTGAAAGATCACCCAGCGATTGTCGGTTACAACATCATGAACGAACCATGTCCTGAGCGCGGCACTCCACTCAAGCTACGAGATTGGTACACGATGGACTATAAGCAGTGGTCTCAACAAGTGAAAGATACACCTGCTGACTTGAATCTCTTTTACAAGACAGTGATACAGGCGATTCGCGAAGTCGACAAAAACACTCCCATCATTCTAGATTCTGGTTTCTACGCTAACCCCTACGCATTTCAAATTCTTGGGCCGAAAGTTATTGGCGACT
>CAYHRT010000098.1:365-14110 GCA_964359085.1 uncultured Bdellovibrio sp.
CAAAGTGCTCTACTCAATTCACAATTATGAACCTGCGCACTTTGCAACTGGCCAGAACAAAGGAAGATACGGGTATCCCGGCGACATTCCTACTGGTGAGCTGGACGGACAAGATGATGAAGATGCCCAACCTCCTTTTGCTCCGGTAGAACATTGGGACAGAAAGAAGTTCGATAGCTATTTCAAGGTCGTAACCGACTGGATGGCGCTTAATCAGATTCCGGCAAATCGAATTTATCTCGCAGAGTTTGGCGGCCACCGCGAGGCCATGGGTCTCGTGGAATATTTCAAAGACAGCATAGATTTCTTCAACTCAAAAGGATGGCACTGGTCCTTCTATTCGTATCGTGAGGACGATGGTTTCCCAAAAATGGACTATGAATTAGGCACTGGCAAACTTCCGGCCATCTACTGGGAATGTTCGAAGACTTATTCTTGCGAGAAATCTGGAATCTACAAAGCCAATCCGCTGTGGAAAGTCATTCAAGATGGGCTTAAGTAGGCCATCTCACCAGATCATTTCGGGTTAAGTCTTCCTTGTATAAGACACCTCCAGTCATGCTTTCGACGAAATCTTATCCACGCTATTTGATTTTTTCTTCGATAAATGATTCATAATAAAAAAAGCAAGACCGGACAAAACAACAACCAGGGTAATCCCAAAATATATCGTTCTATTATTGTTAGCTGATTGTGGGTTTGATCTTCCATCACTCGGTACAGGGCGCTCATAAGTCATGCCTAAGAAATATCCGTCTTTTGATATAACAAAATACAAAGTTTTTTTGTCCTCTTTTACTTCTAATTCATTTCTTATGGTGGTTAACCACCCGTGCCCTCCAGGCAGTCTTGGCTCTTGCAAAGGCCCGACTGTAATATCCTTATCCGGGATTTTGGCCCATTCTGGAGGAAGTTCATTTGATTGTACGATGAGAGGTAAAATACGCGTAACCGCTTTCTGCACTTCCTCCTGAGAGCAATCTTGGGGTTTCTCACATTCCACCACCTGTGGTGGGCCGCCACCATGACCACCAGGGTGAGCAACGACTTTGCTGGCCAATAAAACACTTGCGGCCACAATGACGAACAATGATAAATATAATTTCATGAAACAACCTCAATCTATTTATTATCAGTTTTGATTTTGAGCAAATTTAAGGCGTTACGTTCCTTCATTTTTTGGTGTGCATGATCGTGACTGTCCTCGCTGAAGGCAAAATCGTCCACGGCAACTTGGTGGACAAAACCGTGCAATTGCATATAGAAGAGAATGATTCCTACAAAAATGACAGCGCTGTTGGCAATGAAGCTGAATTTTCTAAAGCTCTCGCTTTTTCTCCATGAGGCCAGGACTAAGAGCATGACGCTCAAGGCGGCGATCTGACCTACTTCAACGCCTAGGTTAAACGAAATAATGCGTAAGAATATTCCCACATTGTCGTCGCCCATAGGCAACTGCTGCAATCGAGTGGAAAGGCCAAAACCGTGTATAAGTCCAAATGAGAAAACGGCCTTGAGTAAATCAGGTGCATCGATTTCTAAATACTTTTTAAATCCATCAATATTGTCAAAACCTTTATAACAGACGCTTAACGCAATCACCGCATCGATCAAATAGTAATTGGCCGAGATTTTGAAAAATGTCGCAATAATCAGAGTAATGCTATGCCCGAGAGTAAAGGCGGTTATAAATTTCACAATGTCTTTGAAGGTCGTAAGAAAAAACACAACACCAAACAAGAAAAGAAGATGGTCATAACCAGTCAGCATGTGACCGGCACCTAATTCAATATACTGATAGTATCCACCTTCGATCATCCGTTGTCTGTCGGCGGCGGAAATCCCATGGGCCATGGCAGTGCCACAGGTACTCATGGCAAATAGCAAAAGCAGTAACCTCATTACTTTTTCCTGTTGAGCTATGATAATATTCATTTTGCGGATGTATTGACCACATGAATGTTTGAGTTTCTGAGTGTCTCAAACATTGAGGGTCTCATTTCGGTGTAAATAACGGAGTCTTATGAAAAACCTTGGGCCGGTATTGGCCTTATTATCGGCAGCGCTTTTTGGGATGTCTCCAGCGCTTACAAAAAGCGTCCTTGGCGAAATGTCTCCGATTTTGGTGGCCGGGCTGCTTTATCTAGGTTCGGGCCTAGGGCTGTTGTTGCTCCTTGTAATTCAAAAAAAGAGCGTGTCTGCCGAACTTCGGAGACTGACTCCGCCCCATAGACTTAAATTTCTAGGTGCCATTCTATCAGGTGGAGTTCTGGCCCCCTTATGCCTGGTCTATGGAATTCAACTTGCTTCGGCCTTTGAAGTTTCTCTTCTTTTAAATCTTGAATCAGTAACGACTACTTTGATTGCATTTTTAATTTTTCATGAGCACGTCGGGAAGCGAGTTTGGGCCGGGAAGCTGCTGCTCATCTTTGGGGGATTAATTATCACTCTTCAACCAAATAGTGGAAGCGGGTTTTCAATCCCCGCTTTACTTGTTGTTGCGGCATGTATTCTCTGGGGTCTAGATAATAACCTCACTCGTGATGTTGATGATCTGTCGCCATCAGTATTGGCAGGAATAAAAGGGTTAATCGCAGGTCTTTTTAATGTTTTTTTAGCTCTTGGATTAGGACAAGGCACTGCGAGTAAGTATCAAATCATTGCAACTCTATTCATTGGTTCCATTAGTTATGGAGTGAGCCTGGTTCTTTTTATCAACGCACTAAGATCAATTGGGTCCTCAAGAACGGCCAGTTATTTTGCGACTGGCCCATTTTTGGGAATGCTTTTTTCTGTTCTTTTACTGGGCGAGCAACCTCTGTCCCATCAATGGATTGCCGCTTTTTTCATGATCATAGGTGTTTGGGCCCTTTATAAAGAAAATCATGCTCATCTTCACACGCATACCTCCACGACTCATGAACATAAACATCTTCATGACGAACATCACCAACATCAACACAATGGTACTGAAGGTCCAGGGCCTCACGAGCATGCCCATACTCACAAAACTTTGGCACACACCCATATTCATTTGCCAGATATCCACCATCGCCACAGACATTGATTTCTAATGGAGCACTCACCTAATTTGGCTCAGTCTCGGCCCAAATTAGGCCATAACATATTAAAATTACTGACTTTTATTTAGCCGGTGGATAAAAATTAAACACTCTTATTATGTCCTTTGAGCCATTTGCCTAAGAATTTTCTGGCATTCATCGTGCAATTTCATTCAACCATTACAACAGCTTTGGAGGTGGTTTTATGTGGCACGTTTTTAAAAACAATTTCAATATTTTAATCTCAGTTCTCGCCTTGAATTATTCGACCTTTAATTCACTGGAGGCACAAGAAGTTCAAAATATTCGTGAAGGTCTGAGGCTTATGCAAACATTCACCGGCATAGCACCTAAACTCTCCTGCACAGATATATCCATCTCTAATCAGGCCGCCGGCCAAGCTCAAGCATTGGAGCAGTCTCAATTCTGCCAGGACCCGTATCTAGCCATTTGTTCTGACCGCGCAAATCACAGTTCTGAGCGCCTAAGCAGAATTGAAAAATATCGCCAGGACGCGGCCACCTATGCCATTTCCATGGCCAAAGAGCAAGGTGTCTTAAATGACGAACAAGCTGCTTCCCTGACTGATTACCAATCCTTGATTGATTCAACCCGTTTATTTTCTACCGCTACTTCCAATCTAAATCTCACCACAAAGTTTCGCCTAAAAATGCTTCTGCGTCTGTCATTGGAAAAAGTGGCAGGACCGGCAATTAAAAAAGTGGAGGCCATTCTTCATTCTGATAAGTTTAAAACAAATATCAAATGGACTTTGATGAATTCATTGGAAGATGAATTTTCAACCAAGGTCCCCAAACAAACACGTTTTTATCGTGAGCAGCAAACCAAATTACTAGGCATGAAAAAAACAATTTTTGCCACGAGTTGGGTTACTCCTTCCAATATCGATAATCTCATGGAGGGAGAAGATCGCGAACAGATGGAAAGCTCCATTGCCAGCATCTGTGATTCAGATGGAATGTCAGATAATGCGTTTGCCCAAGGTTTTGACAAGAAAAATAGCATTTATATCTGCCCCGGCACCATGCTCGCCATGGCGGTTGATGCCGAAATGGGAACAGAAGAAAGTTTAGAAAACGGCCTCTCGCAAACGCTTTTTCATGAACTCGCCCACACCATCGATGCCAAGCGTGGGAATCCAGGCGAACAATTTTACCAACCTCTGCTTGCCTGCTATGAAAACGCCAGTGAAAACTACGGCACTGACGGGTACTTTCCTCATCGAAAAGGCGAGTGCACTGCAGACCATTGGGCCACTCAGGCGATGATACGTTACATGAAAGCGAAAGGAGATCTCTCTTATGACAAAAAAGTGCTTCTCCTGCGCCAGTCCTATGGTGGTTATTGTGAATTGCCTGGACAAAATGCCCAGCAGCGAGAAAGCTCACATCCAAGCGGGCGCTTTAGAATAGAGGTTCTGCTGGCAGGTGATTCTTCAGTACGCCAACTCATGGGTTGCAATGCCACACAACAGACCGGGCCCAGTTGTTCAATTGCGGGTGGAAAATAATTTTTCTTATCAATTTGCTTGGGCCGCAAGACAGCGTTGGTCGCTTATCGGGTGTCTGTTGCACCATATGAGTTCGTCTGGGTGATTTCATAAGTAAAAAGACGTGATAGCAGTAATACTATGATATAGTTGATCCGGATTGGCGCTAGATCGAACATCCTAACTATGGAAAAAATAAATTTTAAAAATGTAATCAAAGAACTGCTTAAGGCGCTGAGGGGAAGACGATCTCAGGAAGCGCTAAACAGATCCTTTGGTTTTTCCTTTAATCAGATTTATCGCTGGGAGCGCGGAATTACAAAAATTAGTTGGCCTGAGTTTATCCAATTTTGTGAACTATGCCACATTCCTCTTCAGAAAAAAATAATTGAGATCTTTAAGGGCCCCCATGCTTTGTTCGCCGAGGAAAACAAAGATCCTTTACTTTCTCAAAATGTGATTCATGCACTTATGGGGAATATGGTCATCGATAAATTTAGCAAACGATATCAGCTTCCAAGAAAATCGGTTTCCAAATGGCTCTCAGGGCAGGCCGATCCCTCATTAGAACAGATGTTTTTTCTGTTTCACTATCATTCTGGTCAGCTAATTAAACTGATCGATGCTCTTATCGGCACTGGGCACATTCCCAGTTTACAGGACGTCATTGTTAAACACAAAATTCGAGAGGAAATTACTTACAAATACCCCGAAGTAAGTCTCATCTTAAATACCATCCATACCAAACAATTTCAGGCCAAAACAGAATGTCTCGAAGGCCATTTCGCCAAAAAATTCGGATTAACCTTGGCAGAAGAAAAAGAGATTTTGAGCGGGCTGCTTCGAAGCGACACCATTCATCGTTATGGTGCATCTTATCGCATGAATAAATATGATTTGTTCAGAACCAATGCCAATGTTGAACAGATGTCCCGGCGCTACATTCGCTATTTCACACTCATCAATCAGGCCATTGAAAAAGGAGAGCTTCGCGCCCCCCAGAATTTTTTCTCACACATGGTCTTTCCTTCCAACCTAAAACAGATCCAAAAAATAAAAAAATTAATGATTGATGCCAACATTGATCTTGAACTGAGAATTGCAGATGAAAAGGATCTTGGAAATTTCGATAAGCTTATGATTATGACTATGGCGCTATGCCAGCTTGATTAGGTGCTCAGACGCCGGTTTTTCATCAAACGCTAACCTCTCAAGGAAGAAGAGTTTCCTTTTCCAAACGAACCATGAAATGGCAATACTTAACAGGGACTTGCTTTTGCTCCCCGTGACTCATGATTTTCTCCTCGCCTAACCTGTCAGCAAGCTTGATTTCCAGGTCTTTTTTTAGAAACTGCTTCTTGAGTTGTTTGTAATTCAAGGTTTCTTCAGAATAATACTTTTTCATGGTGATCTCCTCTTGCCAGCTATTAAAGCAAGGGCGGTGCCAACGGAAATATACGAGTTATCAATAAGTTACCTTATCGCCTGCTGGAAATTAAGCAATGCTCAAGATATCAAATCCGAGAGCTTCACCGAGAAGTGGTTTTAGCAAAACAAAATAAGCAGAGACTGCGATGAAAAATTCCATTAAAAAAAGAGCGGAGTAAGTATGGAATTTGTTATCATCCCCTTTGTTGCTTTATTGGCCGCGACCCTCAGCCTCTTTTCCGGGTTTGGCCTAGGCACAGTTCTCATGCCCGCATTTGCCTTGTTCTTCCCGGTTGGCCTTGCCGTGGCGCTTTCGGCCGTCGTTCACATGCTCAATAACCTTTTTAAACTCGCCCTCATGGGAAGATACGCCGATCGTGATGTCACGCTGCGATTCGGGGTTCCGGCCATCATCGCGGCCTTCTGTGGTGCCGCACTGTTGGTATGGGTGTCGAAGCTTCCCGTACTTACCTCTTACCAACTAGGGAATCAGACTTTCGAGATCACGGGGGTGAAGCTCGTGGTCGCCGTCATCATGATCACCTTTGCATTGATCGAAGTCCTTCCGCAATTTCAGCGTCTGGAATTTGATAGACGCTTTCTTCCATTAGGTGGACTTATAAGCGGCTTCTTTGGTGGACTCACCGGCCACCAGGGGGCGATGCGTGCCGCCTTCCTGATACGCGCCGGATTAACAAAAGAGGCCTTCATCGCAACGGGAGTTGTCATCGCATTCTTGGTGGATCTGACTCGCATTTCAGTATACGCGACCAATTTCTCCGTCATCGGATTCCAACAAAATCGACTCATGCTTCTCTTGGCAACTCTGGCGGCATTCACGGGTTCTTTTGTTGGGGCCCGATTGGTGAAGAAAGTCACTTTGCGCACAATCCAGCTCCTTGTGGCCGTGATGCTCGTGGGCATTGCAATCATGATGGGTCTAGGGCTCATCTGAATATGGACATAACGAATACCTTATAGTATACCCCACTATACTATGCCGCACACTACAAAAAATAAAACCAGACTCCTCGCCCGCATAAAGAGAATTCAGGGACAACTCGGTGCTGTCTCAAACTCTCTCGAAAATGGGGATGAATGTTATATCGTCCTGCAAACGCTGGCCGGAGCGCGCGGGGCTCTACAAGGACTGATCGGTGAGATCATCGAGGGACATATTAGGGAACACGTCGTCGCCGCAAAGACTGCCAAGGATGCAAGCGAAGCAGGTGAACAGACGATCGAGATCATGAAAAGTTTTTGGAGATGAATCCATGAAGTCGAAGGAATTATTTTTTTGCAATCAGGCCCATGAACTCGCGGTGGATTTTGACGAAATCTCAAGCAATGAAAAACGCACCTTATGGGTTGTTCTGATCACGGCAGTCATGATGGTTATCGAAATCGCAGCAGGTTACATGACAGGATCGATGGCGCTGCTTGCTGATGGATACCATATGGCATCGCATGCCGGAGCACTTGGTATCGCCTATCTTGTCTATCGTCTAGCACGATCTGATAAATTATTCAGGAAACTTAATTTTGGAACTGGCAAACTCCTTCCTCTGGGCGGATACACGAGTGCCATCGGTCTTGGCATCATTGCCACGTGGATGGCCTTTGAATCATTTCAACGCATCCTTCATCCTGTCTCAATTGAATTCAATGAAGCGATTCTGATCGCTATCGTTGGGTTGCTTGTAAATATTCTAAGCGCCGGTATCCTCGGCTTCCGCCACGGCCACAAACATGAAGAGCACGATCAGCATGAATCATGTGAACATGAACATTCCCAGAACCATGTTGAGGACCACAATCATAGGAGTGCTTTGGTTCATGTTTTGGCCGATGCTTTAACCTCCTGTATGGCTATTTTTGCTCTGGTGATTGGAAAATACTTCTCCGCAACCTGGCCCGATCCCCTGATGGGAATTGTCGGTTCAGTGGTCATTTTGAAATGGGCCTATTCCCTCAGTCGCGCAACCGCCCGGGAACTTCTTGATGCACACCCAAGGGGTATGTCCCTCTCTAAGATCAAGCAAGATATCGAACAGGATGGCCACCGCGTTTTTGATCTCCATGCATGGCATGCCGGTCCAAGCAATATCATCTGTATGTTGGCGGTCGCCGTGAATCCCCAGCTTGTCACCACTGACTTTCGAAGTTATTTCGGAGACCGTTTCAAGGGATTGCATCTATCTGTGGAGAAAGTCATTCATCCTGATTCAATCGGCCATTAAAAGGGCGATGCTCAGTCTTGATGTCCCTAATCAACGCATGAACAAAGAGAGGTCATATTCAGAAAATTTAAACTGGTGCAAAGTTTCATAGAGATATAAAACTTCTCCCTAAGAACTAAGAGGTGTCCTCGTGGTACTTTTGCTCTGGCAGACGATTCCTGTATTTGCTCAGTTAGCTTTAACTCAATATTCTCCCAATGGACAAGGGATGATGAACGGCATGGGTTGCCCAGGGATGATGAGTGGTGGCTACGGTGGCACCCTCGTGGCAGTGCTGTGGATTCTCCTCATGCTGTCCGCTATCACTGCCTTAATGGCACTTACTGTGTTCTTGGTGAGGAAAGGTCGTGCAGCTTAGTCTATTATGGTCGGTATACGCAACGAAATCCAACCAACACACTCTGAAAGGTGGGAACCACATTCAAAAGAAGCGCGAAAGCACCTGCAGTTGAATCATTTGTCCAGGCGCCACCTCTCAGGGTCGCACCACCAATACCACCTTGAAAACGCCCCAGCCCATAATTGGAACCGTAAGCCACTGGGTTTAAATTTGCTGGATTGTCTGGCAAATAATCAGCAGAAGCAAGAGCATCACAATTTACAGTCGACAATTCTACATTTGGGCCTCCTGAACAAGTTGTAGGCCCCAAAGTGAGATCGCCACCCAATGTCCAATCTACCCATTCCCAAACATTGCCAGCAAAATCCCAGATAACTTCACCATTAGAAAGGGTCAGGATTCTCCTCTGCTCCTTGCCTGTTCCCATCCCCTGGGATGAGTTGTTCCCGGTATTGCTGTATGGATCAGAAGAATTGCTAACGGCCAGAGAAGCGCTTGGAGCATTATCACTATGTCCTCGAAAGAGGGCACCTAGGCCTACAGCACCACTGCTCCAATTGGTGGCAACATTCTCAATGTTATAGGCAATGGCCATCCACTCAGGATTAGAAATGAGGTCGTAGTGCACACCTAAAGCAGTACAGGCATTTTTGGCGTTGATTTGTGATATTGGAACCCAAGGAGTTAAAGCAGGTTGCGATATGGCCACTCCGCTAACATTCTTGGCTTCGTACTTCATAACACAAAAGGCAGAAATCCCCAGACTCGGATTTTCGGGAATTAGGATATAGGCAGACGAAGGACAGGAAAGAACACTGGGCGCGACTGAACTTGTCACACCGGAACTTCCTCCGCTCGATACATTGGTGGTGTTCGTACTCACGGACTTCTTTGCGGTGGCACCACCCTTCCCACAAGAAGCCGTCATACACACCACCAAGAGGAGCAGTAATCGAATGGCCATTTGATAACATCTTTTCATATCTTTCTCTTTTATCTTCTAGGTCTATTAGACACCTAAAAAAGCATGAGTTTCCGTTTCTATGGCAATAACTTAATAAATTTAAGCACTTAAGAATGTCAGCAATTTCTTAATCATGTTTTGGAGTGGCACCAAAAGTTGCCACCTTACATGGGTATCTTGACGCAAACATACACGTAAGCCAGACTCTTTCACTCACAATGAGCGCAGGTGTTTATGAAACTTTTTATCCCCCTCTTGTCTTGGTTGATTTTATTCAGTTCCGTCACCTGCTTTGCCTTTGAAATCCCCCACTTCGCCCGAGTAACAGAAAAGATCGCCAGGGGTGGAAGGCCTACTCAAAATGATCTTCGAGAACTTTTTCAAAATGGGGCCACACTCATCATCAATATTGAAAATAATGCTGAGGCCATCACCAGAGAAACTACCTGGGCCAAGGAAATTGGGATTGGTTATGTGTCACTTCCCATGGATTGGCGTGTAAGTCCAACTGACCAGCAAATTGATGAAATCTTGACGCTTTTGTTGGCCAAATCTTCCAATTTTAATTTCATTTTCATTCATTGCAAACATGGCCAAGATCGCACAGGACTGGTGATTGGGCTCTATCGTGTGCTAATTCAAAAATGGGCGCCACAAAAGGCCTATGACGAAATGCTGACACTCGGCTTTCATCCAGAATACACCGCTCTCACAGATTATTTTTGGAAGAGAATATCTGCCTCCGGGCCAGAATAGTTCAGAAAAAAAATTCCTATAGGTAAAAAAAAATGGCCCATTTGCCGGACCATTTTTAATAAACAGGCCATGAGATGTTGTCGTTCTAATCGTCGTTCTTAGAAAAACATGCTGATCCCCAAGCCTGCATTCCAATGCGAACGCTTATTGGTAGATACATCACTGGTAGTGCCATTTAAATCGTCCTCAGAGTACTTCACTGAGCTGAGAGTAAGATCCGCACTGTACGATTTCATAAACGCCCAGCCAGCACCCAAATGAAATCCCAATGGTTTTTTGTAAGTCACTTCGTTGCCACTGACATCTTTATTGGCCAATTTATGCTGTCCAAGAAAACTCACGGCACCCAAAAAGGTGAACATTGAGTAAGAGTAGGAAGACCCCACACCTATGAGATAGCCGCTACCTCGAAGATTTTGGTTATTCACTTCCTCAGGTTTGGTATTCTGCCCAACCTTACGATAGTCTAGAAAAGGGCCAACCAAAATACTAGAAATTTTATAACCAGGCAGCGCCATCAATTCAATGGTATTCATATCACGGGTTTTGATGGTTTGATTTTCATTTTCCATCTCGCCATACCCCCAACTGATACCACCACGAACGCCAAAGCTATTTTCTGCAAAGGCGGAAAGTGATACGAAACACAGTCCCAACAATACCAATAATGCTTTATACATATAATCCTTCTTTGATTTTAAGATTAACGGAAACTAAATGTCGGCGCATCCATTTCACAGTAACTGCCGTTATCCATTACCTTATTTGTTACATCGACAACAAAAGTGCCGGTAGAACTACCTGACACCACAAAGGGATTGCCTAACAAGAAACCATTGGCGGCACCACTCCTAAAGGCCGCACCAGTGCTTGGACTAGTGGTAAAAAGATAAAGTGTAACCTGATTAGCGCCCACACTTGCAGCAGTTGGGGGATTAATGCCGGTGCATGCAACGTTCGTAGTGGTCGAGCCATTAAAGAGGTCGGTAGATTCTGAGCTATCAGAACGGCAGACATCCGAGAAATATTGCGTGCCAGCGACACAGAGAGTTCCATCGTTGGCAGTGGGACGATACTTAATAACGTCACTCATGTTGATCATAATGCAAGGATAGGTCCCATCGGGAATATTGCCACCACCCAGCATGGGGTTTTTAAGAAAATCTACTTCTGTACCTGAAGTAGAAGTAAAAATAACTTGAGGACCACTACAATCGGTTGATGCCGATACCGCCACCTGATAAACCTTAATCAAGAGTTCGCTTGTCGATGTCGCCGCCCAGGCCTCACCTAGCGTAACTAGAAAAATAATTACTATAATTTTTTGAAATACTTTCATAGGCCCTCCTCTTAATTTCCTGCACCCATAATAATGACTTTCCCACCAACGCCCAAACCATTCGTCTGACCGCAACTATAAATCAAGACAGTGGCGGCACACAGGCACAGCAGAGTTAAGAACACTTTTAATTTACTAGTTCTTGTCTTCTTCATGTAGATACTCCTTATCTATGAAAGAAATAAAATCTTTGATATGAAATAATTTTAGCCAAATCCGTCCCATTCGCAATAGAAATGACACGAGAAAATCTTCAGACTTTTTTGCTAAGCCATTCTTAGGCTTTAGTAAGGATCTATTCTTTGGCCTTGAGTTTGCTGTCGTTGTCGCTAATAAATTGCTTTATTTCTTCGGCGATCCCCAAGAGCTTAATCCATTGCTCCTTGTAAAGAGTCACAGGAAAACGGCCCATGCCATAAACAGATAAGGCCCCTTTTTCACTGACTTTCATAGACAAAACCCCACGGGCCGATTTCTTATTTTTCAGGGCTTCATTTTCAGCCTTGAGTCGCTCAACTTCTGCTCTTAAATCTTCAGACATAAAAAGCCTCCAAAATACATAATATACTAATCATTATGAAGGACTCCCCCACTTTGCGCCACAGGATTTCTATTTAATCGGGATGACTTTAGTAACTTTTCACCACCATTATGAAATTGACAAATTTGCAGCTATCTCCCATTATATCGTGCATATAGCAATACGTAAGGGAGACGTGCCTGAGCGGTCCAAAGGAACGGTTTGCAAAACCGTAAAGCCATCGGTTCAAATCCGATCGTCTCCTCCATTCTTTAGTTCCCAAAAAAGTTCAAAAAGCGGATGACGGCCCAAGGGCCTGACGATGATCTTATGTTTTTCTATCCTATCAAACACTTGAGGTTTCAAGCGCTTGCAGTTCAGCTTTGTTTTATTGATTGAAGTGACCTTTCTTGAACTTTCCCGAGTTTTCTCAGATTGGCTTTTGTTGGCTCAAATTTGGCTTTTTACGCACATGGCTTAAAAGCACGCAAGCCAAATCATCAAAATTGACGGCGCATCACGATTGGAACATCGACCTAGTCAGCGTTCCAGCGCTCGATAGCCGCTTTACGATTTAGGGGTATCTGGCAGTTTTTTTCGTCGTCAGCCGCTCATTTTTATGAGTAACAACAGGAGAAAACTGATGAGCCTTAGAAACAAAATTGTGCACGATACACCTGAATCAAAAGCACTCAAGGAGTTGCGTCAAAAGCGTGAGATGTCGCTGCAAAAGCTGGCCGACCTCATGCTGGTATCCAAGCAGCTCCCTTATTTAATGGAATGTGGCCGCGCCGATATTACGGCTGAGTACGTTGTAAAATTCTTGCAAGCCCTCGATTACACCCTGGCCGACTTTGAACATCTCGTGGGGAAAGAAGTCGAGAATAATGGGTCCGGCCTTCGTCAGCATTGCCACGACAAGCTGGACCAGATTGAGGACAGCAAGCTGGAAAAAATTTTTGACTACCTGTCCCGTTTTTAAGGGTAGGCGGCCTTATGTGAGCCCCAAAGAGTGGGATTTGACGGGCATGGTGAAAAATTTGACTCCCCATGCTCCATCGACAAATCCCTCAAGCACTACAACGCAGTGGATGCTTCAAGGAGGACCTTACCCAGCAATTTCTGAATAATTTTATTTTCAGGATACTTGTTTTGGAAATGGCCCTGCAAGTTGGAACCATCCCAAAGGGTTCGATAATTTTTCAAAGTAAAATGCGATAACTCTTCTGCGAAGACAAAAAGCCACGCAAAGCTATAAATTTGATCTTCTGGAGCCAAATCAAAACCGACACCTGAACTTGTTCCATGATGGCATTTTACTAATCGTGCTACATCTTCAGGAATCTTTTTTATCCCCATAATTTTTTCAGCAGCAATCTTGGCATGATTTATAATGGCGAATTTTTCTCCACGTAAAAGTTTTAGGCCATCAAAGTCTTTTTGGGATCGTGCAAGAATTCCATCAAGAGATGCGATTTCCATGTCCATCAGCATAGCAGCCATATGGACGATGCGTTGATGTTCTGGCATAGACCAAGTCATATCATCAAGGAAAATTGAAGCAAACATTCCCGTCATCATAGCAT
>CAYHRT010000099.1:0-10283 GCA_964359085.1 uncultured Bdellovibrio sp.
TGTTTTTCTTTGTCTGCTCATTCTCCCGGCAATTACTTTTTCCGGTGAGCAAAGTAATCTTCGCCTTGTCAGTTACAACACCTGGGGACTCCCCACTCCTTTTTTAATTTGCCCGGGCCGCTTCGAAAAAATTTCCAAAGAGATCGGTCAATTCAAGGCTGACATTGTCTCCTTTCAGGAAACGTTCACGAAACATGCTAACGTTTTGAGTAAAATTGCTGAATTCCCCTATCGTCTCTATGGGCCCCCCAAAGGTGGAAAAAAACTCAAAATTTTGCACTCAGGTTTACTGCTTCTCTCAAAATATCCGATCGTCCAAAGTGATTACAAAATCTATTCCAAATGTGGAGGATTTGATTGTTTTGCCAACAAAGGCATCATGTGGGCCAAAATTAATGTCCCTGGAATTGGCGACATTAACGTTTTTAACACTCACACTAATGCCGGGAGCAGTAACAAGATCAAGACCTCTCAACTTGTCGAGGCCTGGGATTTTATTCAGGCCCATTTAGGTGGGAGAAGTACTGTGTTCATGGGAGATATGAACTTCGCCCCTGGCTCGGAACTCTATAACTATGTCCAATATAATATGAACTTTGAAGATTCACTCGATCTCTATTTGAACGATCATCCAGAATATAGCAATGACCCCAATGTCCTCTACACCTACATCATCAAACTTATCTATAAACGACGGTTGGACTATTTCTGGCTAAAAGATATTGGACCGAGGAGTATGCATCCCACCAACTATAAGGTGATCTTCAACAACATCAATGGCACACGACTGTCAGATCATTTCGGCATTATGATGGATCTGAAATTTCATTAATTGGTCTACAAATGAATTTCCACTAAGCGTTGAAACCATAGCTTAATTTGCTCAGACAGAATGTTGTTAAAGAACCGCTCGGCCTGACGAGGAGAAATCTCATTGGATTTGGTAAACTTACCCTTTGTTTTATCAAAGGCGAGCATTTCCTCATGGAAAAATTTTGCAAGTTCAAGCCCCATAGACCGACTTTGAACCGCCACAATGGACTCTCCATCGAAATATTTCGAACGTGGTGCCAAATTATAGGAACCGATAATCGACTGCTTCCTATCAAAGCTGGCCCATTTTGCGTGCACAGTTCCCTCACCTATCGGTCGACCCTTCCATTCGTAGATTCTGACTTGCCCTCCGCTCCAAATGGCCATGGGGTCGAAATTCACACTCATGAGTGAGTGATAGTAATACTGGGATACCGATGTGATTGTTCCGCCCATATCGGTAGAGCCATAGCTGTTGGGGAGAATATGAATTTTAACTCCCCGCTTAGCAGCGTTACGAAGCGCCTCTTTAATATTATTAGAAGGAATATAGTAGGCATTCACAATGATGATTTCTCTTTCAGACTCATTAATCATATTGACGTAGACTTCCTCAATATAGTTTTCCTTCAAGCGCGGACGGCCTTGAAAAAGACGAATTTTGGCATCGGTATAAACGGCCAAATTCAGTGCACTCAAGGGAAGATTGGCATATTCCACGGTCATTTTCTCTAAGTCAGTCTTGGGCGTTTCATCGATCAATGTCCCGTGCTCGATAGAAGAAGCTGGCCGTTTATTGGCCCGAGTGATCAAACTAGCGTCGTCAAAAATATCTTCGCCGCTGGGTTGGGAGTGCCCCGTACGGGTTAAACGTCTAAAGTAGTTTACATCGCGATCGAACATTTCCATGGCATCTTTGACCGCCGTGCCTTTAAATCCGATGTCCATATCTGTCCATAAATGAATGGCCTCTTTGGAAATACGAAAATACTCGTTGGCAATATTGAGTCCACCCATAATGGCGACTCCCTTTTCTGCATCTTCTCCATCCACCACCATAATCTTTTCATGATAACGATGAAGCAGGCTTCCGGGATTGGTTCCAAAAATTTCATTGATAATAAAAGTCACAGGCTCCTCATAGGATGCGATTTCAATTCCGTATCTCATTAAATCGCGAAAAAAATCCCATACCCCAAACCCAAAACTCGCCAACATATCCACCAGCAAAGTTACTTGCACACCTTCGTCATGTTTTTGCTTTAAGAGATTGGCGATGAAACGACCGGCCTCATCGTTTTTATAAATCAAATATTGCATTCTAATCGAACGTTTCGCTTCGCGGATCAGTTTCACTCGATAAGTAAATGCATCTACGCCACGCTTTAAGGTAAAGACCTGGTTTTGCCCCTCACTATGACTGTTCATTAATCCTTTGCACTCAACTTCTGGCATGGGACTACAGTGATAGCTGGTCCTGTTATCAAAAGTTGAATACTTGACCGCGCCTAAGGCCTGATAAGTTACAAATATAGATAAAATAATGATGTAGAAGAAATTATATCCATGCATACTGGCCTCCAAACCTCACCCCTACTCTCTAATTCGTAGATAACGCCACGCAATATATCATAGATATTGCTCTGTTACGGCCCATCTTGAACTTTTTACAGGCCAATACCGATGATGCTGATAGGGGAGGCAATTTCGTATGGATATTCAATATTTGGCGGGTTCTGTCATACTTAAAGAAGAGGTGGAGGGAATCTATGAGGCAACGGTATTTGAATCTGGGGCATGTGGTTCTTATTTGTTTACTGGCCTTGGTCTTGATGGGAGTCAACGACTGTTCCCAGCAGGCCAATGTGAATATGCGACATATTGGTAATTTCTTCTCGTACCCTTTTCGGGCATTGGCCGAGCTTGCCAATGGAACCAATGAAAGTTCCATAGAAGAACGTTACCAGGCCTACGTCAACGCTGCCCAGGCCAGAACTGCTGCGGCCAACGCTGTTCCCATTCCCACGGATGGATTAAGCTCCGGATCGGGTTCGGGATCAAACTGCCAAGGTGGAGTGCCTGGCGCAGACCCCGCCGCTGCTCTGGCAAGCTTAAATGCCCAGGTCATTGCCCTTAGTTGCGCCTGTTCCCCTTGGGACATTCCGGTTGCAAGCTGTCCCACCGGCCAACCCTGCTGTAACGTCAATATCTGTCCACGGGAAATTCAGTGTCCCAAAATTTGTCCCCAAGACATTGGAATGCTGAAAAATAACAAGGTGAAGGCCCCGCCCGTTACCGCTGATGGCAATTACTTTTCCTTCTTAAATTCGGCCTTTGATGTCTTCCCTAACGAAGTCAGACCACTGGATCGTGATGCCATTACAAATTCAGTTCCATCTCCTGGCTACAACCTAGGTATGATTTCCGCCCGTAGAAAATTTAATGAAATGGCTTCATTCAACACGGGACCTCTTCCCAACTTCCACGGCGATGAAGCAGAGAAGAAGCGTTACTATCGAGAAAAAATAGATAATATTCTTGATAATCAACCGGCCGCCATTCCTGGCTACCGTAACCTTGCCGAGTTTTCGGCCGATCCCCTCGTGCAACGCTATCTCAAACAAAAAATCGCGTCAGAGTGGGAAGATCGGGCAGTCGGAAATGATCCTTTCTCAGAAAAGAGAGTCGATCCCAAAAACGTCATGACCGCAGAAAGTGCCCAGAGCATGTTGAGTGATGTGAAAAAAGGTATTACTGAAATGGGTTCGGCCACCATGGCCTTTGGATTTAAAACGACCAGTACCGATAAAGTTTCTCCTCAGGCCTTGGAGGCCTACAATACCTTTAAAGACGCCAATGATAATGATGTTATCTGCGTCCATGATTCCAATCTTCCGGCCTATCCCGTTAATCTTGGGCCATCTGCGGGCACAGCTCCCAGTCTCCATTTTCCCTTTGCAGACCCTCCCAAGGCGTGTTTTCCAAGTATCGTGGTTAAGCCTAACGGCGAGACCACCTATCTGGCGAAAGTTCGTAGCTATTTTGATCCCCCAAGAGTGGTAACGGATGAAGATGGCATTGAGACCACTGTTCGTTACGAAGATGCCATGCTTGATCGCCCGCTCTACCAAGTTCATCACTATAAGCAAGCTGATCATCGTAGTGCCGTACTTAGCATTCCAAGAATCGCACAAAATTGTTTAAGAGAAAGAGGATGTTCCGATGCAAACTAAACTTCTTGTCTTGGCCATAATTCTTTTTTGGGGGATGAGCACTCATGCCGAGCTGACGGACGAAGAAACTAAATGGGCCACAGATAATTTTCCAAAATATGAAGCCGAATTTCTGGCCAAGCTCAAGACCACGGAGAAGCGCAAGCATTACTATCTCTACATGTTGGCAGGAAAAAGTCTCTACGCACATCAAGCCTACGATTACGCCGAACAATATTTCTTGAAAGCACTTGATGCCCCCATTAATGAGAAAAGTGAAAACAAGGCGCGAGTCCATATGTATCTTCTGATGATCTCTTATAAGGAGAAAGATCAAAGCAAAAATAGTAAGTATCTAAAATCGGCCCGTACTTACTACAAGACCCATTCCGATCTTATGGACAACGATGTTAAAAATATTTTAAATTTCTACGAGTTCTGGGCAACCGCAAAACAAACTGAAACTATGCCTCTGCCTGAAGGCCCGGCCACCGGACTACACCTGAAGGCCCAGCAACACAACTTCTACGCCCTCTTTAAACGCGGTGAATACGATAAAGCGCTCAAGATGCTCGACAAGAACAAAGTCCTCCACAGTGATACTGTTGATACCATGGTTGAATATGACTTGCTGCAACTCTTGGTAAAAGGTCGCAAGGGGGTTGATGGACTTCTGTGCGCACCCACCTTAGAAAAATATCCCCAGTCCTACGACTACGCCATTATCACCTGTGATATTCTGCAGGGCCATCTAAAAAACGGTACTCTGGCGAAGGAAAAAGTCGCCAAGCTAGAAAAATATTTTACCGAGTTCGACGGCGACATGAGTTTCATCGTTAAAGCGCTGGGCAAACTCTAAAGTAGTTCGTAAAAAGTAGTACGTGCCATGCTCCTTTGTCCCTTTGCCCTAATTATCTTGTTAACTCCGGCCATTTTGTTTGGGCAGGATTCAAATCTTTTTGAAACTCCGCTAGATCTCGGCATCAATACCAATGATGATGGCCTTCCCAAACAGGGGCCACGCCAATTGCATGGGATAAAAGTTCTTTTTAAAACCTTTAATAAAAAAAATCAGGACGCTCTTCATCAAAAGCTGGGAGTTAAACTTGCCTTCCGATCGGAATATTTGCGCGTTGACGTCCTGAAAATAGATGATCCGGTAAAAAACATCAGCTCCCATACCCTCAATCTTTTATGTGAAAAATACATGAAGGAAAAAAAGGTCGAAGCTTGTAGCATAAATGTGACGGGTAAAGAACAGCAGATGGCCAGACCATGTATCAATGGACTTCCCCTGCTTACAATGCTGGTGGATAGACATACAACTACAATTGTCCAGAGCATAAGTTGCGTTCCCTATCCCGGCCATGTGGATTCTCCACCTATAAAAAGTAAAATGGGAAATCCTCTTACCCCATTTTGGGGACAAGAGGCCGTGGGAGCACCGGAAGCAAGAGAAGCCGTGGCCCATGATGCCACCTCTCGGCAGGTGGATATAGGAATCATGGATGGAGATTTCACCCATAACCCACAAGTCTACGTTGGCATGAATCTCTCTCCAGAGGCCCAACGTTGTGTTGAAGGTAGAGGGGGAGTATGCGGCAGGCATTTTGGACCGGGGGCCCATGGTACTAAGGCCTTAGGTTTGGTGGCCGGTAAGTCCCCGGTGGGGTTGGCCGAAAAGGCCAGAGTTAAACGGATGGCCTCTAGTGATTGGCGCTCTGGTTATACCGATGGAGTCTCGAACATGCTTGGCCCTCGTGGTGAGGACGCTCCTGAAATAGTGAGCTTTTCCATGGGGCTTCCCACGCCTCAAACTTTGAAGGTGGTGAATCACAGGCAGTCTACCGTTGACATGGTCATGAAATCCAATTTTGAGAAACTGACAAATAAAACTGTTCTCGTTGCGGCCGCCGGGAACTCCTTTCCAGACTCTATCGAAATTCACAACTATCCCACCGTTCCGGCAATAGTAGTGGGGGCTTTGGATCCCAATGGAACCCAATCCCATTATGGACAAGATGATGGTCATCTTTCTATCTCGGCCCCCTCCGGTTTCGAACTCCAGACAATTGCTGATGACAGTGATGGTACAGTTGGCTATACAACCTTTAATGGAACCAGTGCCGCCACTCCCGTGGTCACCGGGGCCCTCACAAACGTAATGAGCATTCTTCCTTTGCCAAGACCGACTGCTGACGAACTAAAAGCCATGTTACAAAAAACAGGCATACCTACTGCGGACGGCTCGCGATCCATCAATGCCTATGCGCTGGTTCGTGTCGCCATGAAACTGAAAGCAGGCTGGCCTTCCAGCCGTGAGTCTCTCAATAACAACGAAACCTACCAATTCACAGCAGAAGTTGAAACAAAAAGGCAAGAGGCCGCCAGCCTCTTTAGGGAAGCCGATAGTTGCACCCAATCGAGCTGCAATCAGATCGCCTGCGATAAGCGCAAGCAGGCATTGAAGCTCATGCGTTTGGCATTCTTTCTCAATCCAAACGACAACGAACTCCGGCAACAACTGGCCGAGATCTACAGGGCTGAAGGATTTTCCGAGCAAGCGCTTTTCTATGATTCCCCTGTCACAGCTCGCCGTAATCCCCAAGTTGCACAAGAGATGAAAGATCGAGAGTTGATCAAAAATATTGGAGGAGGAAATGTGAATGCGGTTCGCCGTCTTATCGCTGATGGGGCCTCCATCCTTACCCTCGGTGGCAGTGAGGATGAGAGTGGCACCTCCACCATCTTCCATATTTTAAATCGATCAAGAATGACACAGGGGCAAAAGAAGGAGATTCTTGAAATTCTCACCCCTCAAATTCAATCCAATATAATCGCCCTTCAAGGTCCCGAACACGAAAAGACCAGGACGATGATTGGCAAACTTGCCATTGAGGTCGGACAAGAGCGATTGCTCGGATACATGCTGGATCATGGACTTAGTCCCGACGCCGAACATGACGGAGACCCCCTTGTCGTCATGGCAACCAAGGCCGATCAAGGAGGAACCATCCGTACGCTTATTGAAAAAGGTGCCACACTCAATCCGGCCAAAGGCAAATATCCTCTTGATATAATTATGGCAAATAATTACAACCCCCCACTGGGAAGACCATTTCCTATGGTTGGTCTCTGCGAACTGGCACGTGCCAATGCTCCCACACAAGAAACGCTAGGTGGAACGATGTCTTTCACTGGTCCCCAATATATCGATGCGATGATCAATGGTTTGGGTAATGATTATTTACGATACCGGCAACTTCTCGCCAACGACTGTCGATAGGCGAACGGTTTTCATCTTTTTCAACTGGAGAACGCGCAAGAACGCGCACAAGAACGCGTGCCATGCTCCTTTGAATGCGTGCCATGAATGCGTGCCATGCTCCTTTGTCTATTTCAATCCTGAAAAATACATTCTTCTAGATAAGCTATACATTGATTTCTGCAGCGAAAATAGTATCTACAGGAATGCCAAGAAAAAATTTAATTCGATCTGCTGAACATCCCTATCACGTCACACTAAGGTGTAACAACTGCGAATGGTTTTCGATTCCATTGGACCGAGTTTGGTCTTACTCTTTGGATGCAATGAGAACGGCGTGGGAAAAATATCCAGTAAACATACAGGCATTTGTCCTTATGGCAAATCATTATCATCTTCTTATTTGGACTCCGAATAGTGACCTGGATAAATTTATGTTTGAGTTTAATAGGGGCCTTTCTAAATATTTGAGAGAGGCGACGGGAAGAATAAATCGAGTTTTTGGAGATCGATACAAATGGTCGATCGTGAAAGATGCCTCATATTATTCCAGAATTATTCAATACATCTACAAAAATCCAGTTCGCGCCTCTCTTGTACGGCGTTGCGAATATTACAAATATAGTACACTTTATTATATCGTTAAAAATGAAGAATTTTGTATTCCAATCTATTCTCCATTTTTTGGAAACCTACAATCGTTTCTTATTTGGATGAATGAAAATAACGAAACAATTGAAGATCACAAAACACAACTGGCGTTAAAAAGACCAGTCTTTAGAATCCCCTCACAAAAAACCTTGGAACGCCTCAAGCTTTGAGACAAAAGAGCATGGTACCGTTATCTTCGAGTAACATCGACTTTCCCACCCCGCGCGCACCAAAAAGAAAAAAACTCTGCTTCTCAGGGAGGGGGCATATCCTATTGATATTCGTTTCCTTGCTCATATATCTGCAATGTTATACAAAACAGACATACATATCAATAAATGTCTTAGCAGTTCTATCGCCCTGTACCTGCCGACTTCTGGGACTCAATGCGGCTCAAAAGTCGGCTGGCACCTAAGGCTAGAAGGCTAGAGACAGAAGAGCATGGCACCGTTAGTAGTTCCCCGTTAGTTCCTGGCACCGTTAGTTCCGTTAGTATTTACGGTACCGGCAACTTCTCGCCAACGACTGTCGATAGGCGAACGGTTTTCATCTTTTTCAACGGCCTGTTAGTATTTCAAAAGGATCAGGGCCACGTTATAGACATCATCAATCTGAGGAAGTACGAAATCTTCCGAAGATGGGCAGTAGGGAATATGGGAATCCTTGGCAGTCACGCGCAAGATTGGTGCATCCAATAATTCAAAACACTCCTCATTAATTCGCGCAGCGATTTCACCGGCAAAACCACAGGTTCGCGTTGCCTCATGGGCAATAAGGATGCGGTTGGTTTTTGCCAAGGAAGTCTTGATCGCTTCCATATCAAAAGGCGCAAGAGTGCGAAGATCAATCACCTCCACTTCATGCCCTTCTGTTTGTAATTTCTTGGCCGCTTCTAACGATTTATTGACCAAGGCCCCCCAAGTCACAATGGTAGCATGCTTCCCTTCCCGAACAACTTTGGCCTTGCCAAAAGGAATCATGAACTCATTGCCTGGATCGGCAGTGCGATTGTATCCTTGATAGTAGAGATGCTTGTGTTCCAAAAACATGACGGGATCATCACCGCGAATAGCAGTGCGAAGAAGGCCGGCGGCATCAAGAGCATTGGAAGGATAAGCCACCTTGATCCCAGGAATATGGGTAAAGAGTGATTCACCACTTTGCGAGTGATACATGGCCCCGCCACGCAAATAACCACCGATGGGAACACGCACTACCATAGGGCAACTAAAATCCCCACCAGAACGATAGCGCATCGTCGCCATTTCATTTTTCAGTTGCATATAAGCTGGCCAGATATAATCAAAAAATTGAATTTCAACCACAGGTTTGAGTCCCCTTAGGGCCATACCAATACCACGACCGATAATATTGGCTTCAGCTAGGGGAGAATTAAAAACTTGGCCCGGAACACCGGCTCGCTGCAAACCCGAAGTCACTTTAAAAACGCCGCCCTTACCTTTTAAAGTTGAGTCTTGTAATTTATCAACACTCCCAAAATCGGCCACATCTTCACCAAATACTCGAATCAAATTATCTCTCTCAATTTCGTTGCGCAATACTCGATTGATCATGCCGGCCATAGGCACGTCATTCTTGCCTGAAAAAGATGGTGCAGTTTCAAATTTTCCGCTGGTCATATCTATCGTCTCAGAACTCAGATGGCGTAAGGAATCTTTGGAGTCAGGCCATGGTGTTTCGAGTGCCTTACTCATGGCCGCCTTGACCTCTTTCGACACTTCATCGATAAGTTTGTCTATTTCGGCCTGGGTTATTACCCCTGCTTCTAATAATGTTTTGGGATATGAATTGATGACGTCCTGGATCTTTTCCTGCTCAAGTTCTGCGGCACTTCGATACATGACATGGTCATCAGAGAGCGAGTGAGAATAAGGGCGAGTGACGTGAGCATGAACCAACACTGGCCCCTTCTTCTGGCGAAGATAATTTTCTGCATCTTTTAAAATGGCATAACTCTCAATCGGACAATTACCATCAACCTCAAAAACTTTGAGTCCAGGGAAATGTGCGAGGGTCTTAGAGATAGAACTCCCAGGGGTCTGAGTGGCCACAGGAACAGAGATGGCGTAACCATTATCTTCAACCATAAAAAGGACCGGCAAACGGTTGACACATGACGTGGTTAAAGCTTCCCAAAACTCACCCTCAGAAGTTGTCCCCTCGCCTGATGAAACGTAGATAATTTCGTCGTCGTTGAAGGGATGATTTTTGGGATTCAGGCCCATTTTTTTTAGCTGGGCCAAGTACTCTCCGGCTTCAGCAACACCACAGGCATGCAAAAATTGCGTTCCAGTGCAAGAAGTTTTGCTCACAATATTGAG
>CAYHRT010000099.1:10383-14100 GCA_964359085.1 uncultured Bdellovibrio sp.
CACAGGCATGCAAAAATTGCGTTCCAGTGCAAGAAGTTTTGCTCACAATATTGAGCGCTTTATTGCCCCAATGGGATGGCATTTGACGGCCATGGGAAGCAGTATCGCCCGTATTCCCATTGGCCTGACAGAGCATTTCGTAGGGAGTAACTCCAAGCCCTAAACACAAGGCGCGATCACGATAATAGGAAATAAAATAATCATAGGATGGCTTCAAAACTGATGCTGCCGCCACCAAGACTCCTTCATGGCCAGCGCCGGCGATTTGAAAAAAGGCCTTATTTTGCTTCTTCATACTTATTTCGGCATCATCAACTCTCCTTGAGAGGACGATTGTGCGCAAAAATTCCCGCATCATACTCTTGGTTAGACCATAGCGTCGGGCCAGTTCCATTTTTTCTTGAACACTCTTTTTCATAATTGTTGGCATGAATGTAACGCAAGTCTAGCTTGAAGCCAAGACCACAAACTTAGACGAGCTATGTACAATGTACAAGATTTACTGAGTGATGGCTTCTCGCTTTGGAAAAACAAAAGAGACCACAATAGAGACGATGATGACCCCAGCAATGATTCCCAGCGAAACACTGATGGGAAAATGACCATCAAATTTTTCATTGAGCCAAGCCATCTTTACTCCCACAAACATGAGTACAAAGGCCAAGCCGTATTTCAAATAATGAAATTTATCCATAATCCGCGCTAGCATAAAATACATAGACCTTAAGCCTAGTATGGCGAAAGCGTTCGAGGTAAACACGATGAGGGGTTCTTTGGTTAATGCAAAAATGGCCGGGACAGAATCAACGGCAAAAACGATGTCCGTCACCTCAAGAAAAAGCAAACAAACAAAAAGAGGTGTGGCCTTGATCAGAGTGCTCTCGCGCACAAAAAAATCTTGACCATGAAGCTGACTCGCGACTGGAAGAAATTTTCTCACTAATTTAATAATAGGATTTTTTTCAGGCTCAAGCGGTTTCTCTGGTGCAAAGAGCATCTTAACTCCGGTAAAGATAAGAAAAGCTCCAAAGAAAATGACCACTCCCTGATAAGACATCAATACGGAACCAAGAGTAATAAAGATTCCGCGAAAAATGATGGCGCCTAAAAAGCCAAAAAACAAAACACGATGCTGATATTGGGCGGCAATACCGAAAAATTTAAAAACCACCACAAAGACAAATAGGTTATCGACGGAAAGGGCCTGTTCCATCACATATCCGCTTAAAAATTCCAATGCAAGCTGGCCTGCTAACTTTTGTGTGTCAGTACCTGCGACCACATGAGGGTTTTGTGCAAGGGTGCTAAGACCGTAACGGTAGAGTGCATAATTAAAGATGAGGGCAATACTCACCCAAACGCAGGTCCAAATCGCGGCCTCCTTGAACGAAACCTCATGGGACTTTTTGTGAAAGACACCTAAATCTAGGAGAAGCACCAAGAGAATGAAGGCGACAAAACAGAGATAAAAGACCCAGCATTCTGAGAAGGGAAAAAGATGTTCCATATCTACGTCCTAATATTCGCGAAATAAACAAATTAAAAGCCCGAAGAAAAAGCAAAAACAAAGCGCCGATCCTCGATTCCACGAAATTCTGAAGAAGTCGAATCGACAGCGTAGGTGGTTAAATCTAACTCCAGCTTCTGAGACTTCAGTCCCAATCCTGCGGAGCCGTAACCGTCACCAAATCCAAAACGCACAAATACTGCCCGCCACATATCTATTTCCATGCCAAGGGTCGATCGCCGCTGTCCTGAAACTCCTGGATAGCTATGGGCCACGTCTTTAAAGTTAAATTCAAAATGTATCCTAGTGGTTTGACCTACCTGAGGAGTAAGTGCAAACCCCGCACTAATCGAACGTTCAATTCTCGTAGGATTGCCTGGCGATGCCTGTTTTGCAGAAAAATTCTTATTCAACGTATTGTGCATGACCACAGCAAAAGTTGGCAACATACTCATGGGAATTGTGAGCTTCATCCCCGTATCTAGCATAAAGGCAGAACCCTGATTATATTGTTCAGAACTCAAAATCACTTCCTGATCAATATCTTGCTCGCCAATCAGTTCCTTCCTAGCAAGAAACATTCCAGTAGCGCCAAACTTCAAAACTCCGCCCCAGAGAGAAACATTCATTCCTACATAGGGACCATGATCAAGACGCTCGGCATATTCATATAACGCCCCTTCTTGTCTTCCATAAGTCGTCCGAACCTGATTGGAATACAGATATCCGAGAGAAAAATATCTGGTGGTGAAATTTGGCATGATAGAAAAACGACTATTCACCATCTCGCCTCGATGCTCTTTAACTAGTAAACGAATGTCCTCGATATTGAGAGATTTTGTGATATTACTGGTAGCATCAGAAGCTTTTCCGCTCGTCCCGACATTGAGCCAGCCTTTGTTGGCCTCCAAGTAAAAGTTGCTCATATGAAGATGGGTATTGCGAACAGTACCAAGTCCAGCGGGATTATAGAGAATACTTGTGGCATCATCGACCTTACAAATATAAGCATTTCCCATGGCCATCGCGCGACCGCTAACCGCCAATTCTGGTACCACCGCATCTTGCATACGAATCAGTGAGAAGGCTTCAAAAGGTGCCATAGCGATGAGTAAAATAACAAATATAGACGTTCTCTTCATAAAAGAATTATATGACAAAATACTCTGCTCTCAAGCATTACAGATTTTTTCCATACAACAACCTGTAAAATACAAAACCGACTAAATCAGTCTTTGAATAATTTACATTAACCGTTGGAGTGTCGACGTTTTCTACCTGGGAAACGATGCTGAGAAATACCCATAAAACGAGCACCAATGCGTCGAATAGATTCGATTCTGCTTTCTGCCCACATATCTGCGGCCTTATAGGTGGTCGTGTTGTTCTTATCAGCTATTCTAAAAATCTCCAAAGTCGTATCGTAAATGGTTTCTACCATTCGTCGCGCTTTACTATCCGACCATCCTTCAAATTCAATACTAACATTCATGAGGCCACCAGCATTAATGAGATAGTCTGGAGCGTATAGAATTCCGCGAGAACGTAAAATATCTCCATGTCGTTGTTCAGCCAACTGGTTATTCGCGGCACCGGCGACGATTTTACATTTAAACTGCTCCACCGTCTTATCATTGACTGTGGCGCCTAATGCGCAAGGAGCGTAAATATCGCACTTCACTCCATAAATAGCATCAATAGCGACAACTTCTGAATTAGGCACCATCTCTAAAAAGAGTTTGATGTTTTTCTCGTTAATGTCGGAAACAAAAACTTTGGCACCGGCCTGCACCAGCAACTCACCTAAGTGTCGGCCAACAGAACCCGCCCCCTGTAGGGCCACCACTTTTCCACGCAAAGAGCGATCACCGTAAACTTTTAAACAGCTGGCTTCCATGCCCTTCATTACGCCTAGGGCCGTGTAGGGTGCAGGGTTCCCAGAGCCTCCGTGGGGAATGGCAACACCACACACATTATTGGTTTCAGTGAAGATATGTTCGATATCCTCAACCTTGATATTGACGTCTTCAGCAGTGATGTAACGACCATTTAAGCTCTCGACCAGGCGGCCAAAACTTCGGAATAGAGCTTCGCTCTTATCCTTTTCTGGATCACCAATGATGACGGCCTTACCTCCACCTAAATTCAGCCCTGAGACTGAAGCCTTATAAGTCATCCCCTTAGAAAGACGAAGCACATCCTCGAGGGCC
>CAYHRT010000100.1:0-13958 GCA_964359085.1 uncultured Bdellovibrio sp.
CCCATCCCTCGCCGAAAGAGGCAAATGCGCTGAGAACATCAACTGAATGGATGTTGAGGTTTGCAAACCCAGGTTCGACATATTCATCTAGAAAATTTAGACCGCCATGGGCCGTTTCGTGAGAGACAAGATAGTTGGATTTAACATCATTTTTTGTTACTAAAACAATACCGTATGGGGATTTGATAAAAGAGGGTGTTTTGGCATTGGCCGTTGTGTCGGCGGTAGTGTTAAAAATTGCGACAGTACACCATGGCCTAATGTATCGGCCATTTTCCCTCTGAATATCGACGATCGCCTCGTGAACTTTATCTTCATCGAGTACAATTCCAAAGTTATCTCGAATAGGGTGGGGAATGATTTGGGCGCCTAGAGTAGCCTTTTTGCTCTCAAGTGATTCGCCAGGCATCCAGTAAGAGACAAAGTAAAATTTGTCCTTATATTTTTGCGAATAAACATCTGCGCCAGCACTCACCATATTGCTGGCATAATTTTGAAAGGCGGTTTGAAATTCTTCTTTGTCATTTTGAGTAAATCCTGTTGGCAAAAGCACTATTTGCAAATGGCCATCAGCTTTCTGCAGGTCGGCTTCCGTGCAAGGTTTTAACTCACCTGTGAGGCATGACATCTCAAACGCTTGCGCTGATGAAATGAAAAGAGTGATGCATAACAGGCCTTTTATGATGTTGGTATTCATGGCAATTTTCCCCCTTAGTGCGTATGTTCTGTCCAAGTCAAACTCTTAAGACCTTCTTGAATGTTGGCATATTTGATTCTTGATGCTTGTGAAAGTCGCGATAGTGTTATTTGGTTAAAATTTGTATTTCCACTGAAAATGGAGACACTGGCCAGAGCAGTAAGTCCTAAACTTTGTTCATTGCCGTTGGCACCGTTGCAAAGTTGGATCAGAAAATTGTGTGATTCCAGATGATCGAGGGGATGAAGAAATCCTATGAGCATGGCCTTTTCATTTGGCGTAGAAGTGGGATAAATGGACATCATCACCTGTTCGGCCTTGGCAAGATTTAATGTTCCTAGATTTTCTATAATACGATAGCGAATTTTCTCATCCTGCGTTTGTGTGAAGATAGTGGCCATATTATCAATGTGACGTGGGCCGATGGCCCCTGAGCTAAGCTGCTCGTAGAGTTCTTGGGGATGATCTCGTAATAACTCAGGAGCAAGTTCCAGAAGTTTTTCATTGGGTGGAGGGACATCTATTTTGGACCAGCCATCCTTCAAGAAAACAGGGAGTGCAGATTTCTCCTTAGGTAATTGGCGAATGGCAATTCCAGATCGCAGCGTAGGACGGGGAACTTGAATTTTGTTTGTTATGATAGGCCTTGTGAGATCAGACGCAGACGATGTCCATAGAGAAGGAATGATGAAATAGATGATTGCGCAAAGTCCTAAAGCACCAATCGCGATGGCGATTTTAGATCGATTATTATTCTTGCTTTGGAACACACCCTAACCCTTGTTCAGCAACACCATCATGGCCCGCGATGTTGCGGCGCACTATCTCTCAACTTGGTCGAGTTCTCAAACCAAAACCGAACTACCTGAAAAGATTACATGTAGAAAAAAGCTAGGCATAACATAGACATACATGACTATTGTCTATTGAAGTGCTATGATTATTTGTAATAATGGTTAATAATATGATATTTATTAATAAATGAGGATGTTATGACAGAATACAGTATTCAGATGGCAAGTCGGTTGAGTGGTGTTGGGATTCATACTCTTCGCGCATGGGAAAAAAGATATCAGGCCGTGGTACCCGAACGGTCAGGTAATGGACGTCGGGTCTACAGTGATGAAGATATTGCAAAGCTACGGATGCTCAATGATCTGTGTGGTTTTGGTAGTTCCATAGGATCTATTGCTAACCATTCTTCCAAAGAATTAGAGCAACTTTTGGCAAAATTTACAGAGAAGGATAATAAGCATGTCGTGGATATGTCTTTAACTTCTGTTACTGATAAGGTTGTGGCACGAGATGCGTTAGCTCACCTGTTGTTGGCACTTCAGGCCTACAAGTTAGATGTGATTTCGCATGAGCTAAACAAGCTCATTGGGGTGCTCAATCCAAGAGAGTTTGTGCTTGATGTCCTCTATCCTCTACTCCAAGAAGTGGGTGCACGGGTAAAGCAAGGTGAGATGACTTTGGCCCAAGAGTTTGCCATTTCATCAATTGTAAAATTTCATGTGGGCCATTTGCTCTATGGGACTTTTAGAAATACACGTCATAGCGATAAAGTTTTTGTGTTCGCAACTCCTGAAAATAATCACCATGAGTTCGGCATCCTCTTGTGCGCTCTGATGTGCGTGCATTATGGACATAAATTTTTCTATTTTGGTATGAATATGCCAGCAGATGCCTTGATACAGGCCACCGCGGCCCTCGGAGCAGATTATGTTATTCTTGGCACAACCAATCTATTGCCTGAGCATACTGAAACTGATTTAAATAGCTATCTCACAGAGATTCTAAATGGGCTTAAGCCTACTCAGAAATTGATTGTCGGAGGTAACGGTAACTTTGCTATTGACCGTTTTCATCGGAATCCAAAATTCCAATATCTTTCCTCTTTACAGCACTTTGATAATCTCATTAAAGCGCTTTAGCTTGGCGTGATCGCCAAGCTAATCTGGTGTAGAAACGGAAGTTAGTTTGTCGTAGTGCTTATTGGTAATAACTTCTTTTCTTTTGCCTAATTGCTTTTCTAATTTTTCCATTACGACATCAATCGTTTTATACATATTGTCGGTTTTAGCGTGGGCGTTGAGTTCAATATTTTTCCCAAGCAGCGTAACATTAGAGGTGTGATTGTCCTTCTCGATAGAGCAATTCCAATGAACTGAAAAACGTCCTTCGAAATATTTTTTAAGTTTAGCAACTTTTTCTTGGATAATTGTTTCGACGCTGGCACTGGGTTCAAGATTGGTAAAGTGCACTTTAACTTCCATTGTATCCTCCTAAAAAGGTTCGTAGTAAGACCATGGCATGGTGGTTCCAAGGCTCATCTCTTGATAGATGGCCTTAGAAGACAAAAGCATATCATAATCCCCGATGGGGTGTTAGAAAAGTTAGTGAGATCCTTGATCTATGTCATTGAAATGATGTAGTCCGGAGAGAATTTGAAAAATAGATAGACATATTGACTAAGCCAAAAAGGCTGATAAATATCCAAAAATACAGAATAAAAAGCAGTGATTCTCTTGTTTTTTGCCGGCCAAATTGGTAATTTACAACATATTTTTAGTTGAGGAAGTTTTGATGATGTCGCAATCACAGTCGAAAAAAGCAAACCGTCCGGAACATTGTGAAGAATGTCCTTCCTTGGGGAAAGGAATTTTTTGCGAACTCGAACGGTTATGTCTGAATGAATTAAGCGGTCATAAGGTAAATAACGTCTTTAAGAAAGGTCAGACCCTTTTTGTTGAGGGCAATCCCCCTTTTGGGGTGTTTTGTGTGAGCGAAGGCAACATCAAAGTTTCGAAAATGAGTGCTGATGGCAAAGAATCGATTGTAAGAATTGCGTCTCAAGGTGATATCATCGGACATCGTAGCATCTTTACCGATCAATACTATTCGGCATCGGCCACTGCTATGGAAGACTCTGCTGTGTGCTTCGTGGACAAAAAATATATTATTAAGCTTGTGCGCGAGCAACCTACTGTTGCTTGTCATTTGATTTCTTTGCTTGGGCGAGATCTCGGGGCCGCCGAAAATAGAATTGCTTCTTTCGCCAAGAAAAATGTGCGTGAGCGAGTCGCCGAATTCCTCCTTCTCCTAAAAGAAAGTCATGGGACTAAAGATGAAGATGGCAGATTTCGTCTAGTGCTAAAATTATCGCGTGAAGAAATGGCTTCGATTGTTGGAACTGCGACAGAAACTTTAATTCGTTTTATTTCAGAGTTGAAAGATGAAGGAATTATCGATCAGGATGGTAAATCGATAGTTATTTGCGATGAAGAGCGCTTGGTGGAATTTGCGAATATAGGCTATTAAATAGTGAAAAAAAGCAATGAGTTACCTGGAATTCATTTTCTTGATACGGCACTTGTCGAAGACCTAGTGAAGTGCTTTCCTGTGCGCACCTATCTCTCGGAATCGGATATTATTTATAAGGGGCATATCCCTCACGCAGCTTATGTGTTGACAGAAGGGACAGTGCAAATGACAAAAAAAAAGGCGGTTGTGACTTTATTGCCTGGGGCAATGCTGGGTGCAAGAGAGTTATTTCGCAATCATATTTTTCGTTTTAATGCTAAAGTTTCGTCGGGCGGGAAAGTCATCATTCTAGACCGAAGCTCGCTCAATGAGGCCGTAAGCCATAAGCATGAAGCTATTCGGAATTCTTTTCTTGTCGCAATTAAGTAGTGGGATACATCTCTAGATTGGGATGAGTTGGAAAAAGGTGATTATGGCCCTAAAGTCTTCAATGAAAATTCTCCTCGTTGATCATGTCATTGGCATAAGAAATGCTACCAGGACAATGTTAACGTCCGTTGGATTTCGCAATATCAAAGAAACAGGGGATGGTGAGAGTGCTTGGACTATTATCGAAGAAGGGATTGCCACTAATGAAAAGGTGGAACTGATTATTTCTGAATGGGCCTTGCCAAAAATGACAGGAAAAGAACTCCTTCAACGCATTCGTGCTAATCCAATCATGAAGAGTGTTCCGTTTTTGTTGGCGACTGGTGAAGCGGAACAACAGACTATTGTCACAGCGATAAAATCAGGTGCCAATAACTTTATCGTAAAACCATACTCCTCACAGACATTACAAGAGAAAATCGCAGACATCTTCCAAAAAATCGATGAGCACAAAGGCAAAAAGAAATCTTAAAGAGGTCATATATATGCCAATTAGATCAAAAATTCGCACCATTCCCAATTACCCCAAGCCTGGGATTATGTTTCGTGACATCACGACGCTTCTTAAGGACCGTGAAGGATTTGCCATGGTCATAGATCAGCTGTCTGATCGTTATTATAACAAAAAAATTGATATCATCGCAGGTATTGAGGCGCGTGGTTTTATTATAGGGGCTGCTCTGGCGGTGCGGATGAAGCTTGGTTTTGTGCCTATTCGTAAAAAAGGTAAATTGCCGGGCCCAACTGTGGGAGTTTCCTATAAATTAGAATATGGCGAAGATCATATCGAAATCCATCAGGATGCTATTCAAAAAGGTGAGCGTGTGCTCCTGGTGGACGATCTCATTGCGACTGGGGGGACGGCCCTTGGCGCTGCGGAATTGATACGTAGGATCGGGGGAGAGTTGATTGAAGCTTGTTTTATAGTTGACTTACCCGAACTCAAGGGCGGCGAAAAATTACGCCAGAATGGTATTCCCTACTTCTCATTAGTGGATTTTGAGGGAGAATAATCTTTTTTAGTTGTCATTTTAAGCTGCATAGGTCTATTATGCCCCCGCTTGAGGGCACTGTGCCTCGATCTTGATATTGATTGTATATTGAAAAGTTAGGTAAGGAGTAGCGCATGGCCGCCCGTAAAAAAGCAAAAAATCGTCATCATTGTCGTCGTTTAGCTCGTAAGCGTAAGCTTATGAAAAACCACAATAAATAACCTCGGTTTTACCCGAGTAAAGTCCTTTTGGCAGGTACGTTTCTTCTAATTTTGTCCACATTTTAGTCGATAAGCTGGTGAGTCTTACTTACCGGGAGTTCTGCTGTGATGTGTCCTAAAATTGCCGTGCAAAAAATTATTCTGATTTTTTTTCTATTGGCTTCATGTTCGACTCCTGTGTCTCAGCAGGCCCTACGCCGGCCGGCCAATGATCCTAAGGCCCTGGCCTTCATGCGTAACAAAGATTTTATGGATGCCAAGCTCTACCATTTTAAAGGACCTCTGGCCTTCCCTCCCATTCGGTGGATTGTTGAAATAGTGGCCAGGAAAAAGGCCAAGGATTTTCTCAAAGACCTTCCTCTCGATAAAGCCGTCTATGAACGTATTATGGATAAGTTGAAAGATCATAAGTTTATGGTGCAGTTTATACCTTTTCTCCTGGCCATTAAGGATATGTATATGGCCCGAGAAAAAGACAAGAAAAGAAATTTTGAGAATCACATCAAAAAATATTGGCCCAATCCGGCAGCCCTGCCAGGTTTGAAACATTCACTCTTTACCTATGAAGCGAAGACCAAAAAGAAAATTGATGACAAGGATAAAAGTGATGCCTCTCCAGGCATGTCTAAAAAAATGATTGCAAAATTTGTGACACTGGTTGATGCAGTTATGTTTAAGGAAATCGATTTTAGATTAGGGATGAAGCCGGTCCTGGCTGACGAGAGAATAACCGCCACTATGCCCGCTGTTAAGGCCTTGATGGAGCAAGTGGTAGCGGAATTTGAGATTCCGGAAACGTATAAAGAGATCGTCACAGGGATCATTAATGAACCACGACGCTTGGAAACTCTGACGGTGTCTTTGAGTGAAGTTATTTTAAAAACTATTTATAACAACTACCAGATGTTTGCTCGACAGTATCATCGTGAGGAGATTTTAAAAGATTGGCTATTACGTGAGGTTGAGAAAAAAGATAGTAATGAGGTTTGGGATTATTTGCGCGAGTCAATGAATGAGCGCAGATACGCAGTTCATATCGTTGTGGATGGATTGCAAGGAGGATTAGCTGAAGCGTTAGTCAATGTAAATCCGGCCGACCCGTTTTTACCAAGCGTCTATCAGGAACATCAGAATCGTGAGTCGTATAAACCGAAAAATATCCCTTTTAGAGAAACTGACAAAACACAGATGGATTTTTTAAAGTTTATTGTGGAAGGCACAGAGAGGTTTGACCATCCCCAGTATCTGCCATTTTTTAAAGAACTATATTTGAAATATCGGAATGGCATTGCCATGAATGGTATCTCGACGACTCCGACCATCAGTGTGCGTAATATTCCCATGGCGACGACAGGGGCCCAAGCCGATGGCCCTGGAGGAACACTGCTTCCCAATTTTCATTATGTTGATCGAAAAAAAGATCGTGCCTATTACTTTTTTGGTAATGATGCTCTTCGCATTGAAGATCTTGCCAACGAAAATGGGCTCAAAACTATTTTTCAACGTTTGCCCTATTTGAATACACTCAATTGCAACAATCAGTTCGGTTTGGGAGCGGATATGCTCTTTGATCCCCTCGTCAATATCGCTGTTGGTGAGTCTTCGCGTGATTTTGGGGAAATTATCTGTCTCGCTGAACTTGAAAAGAGGATGGAACATGAGAAACGTGCCAATGAAATTAGAAGACGCCTCTTGGGTTATGAGCAACAGGTGAAGCAATGGCACAGAATCGGTCGTGTTTTTCGCGATGATGCTCGGCGGAGTCCAATGCTGACTGTGAGGGCACTTGTGCGCGAATTGGCCGAGCATGAGAACGCAGGGATGCCTGCCTACTTGGCCATGTATGTGGCTTGGCCAGATCACTTTTCCCACTTTAAAGGGCCATTTAGTGATGAAATTATTTCACCTACAGGTGAATATAATCGCTTGGACTATTGGTTAGGGCGAGTTCGTGATGTGTATAAAGGGGCCGGTATCTTTGATAAAACGATCTGGGGGCTGGCCGGTGACCATGGACTTACTCCTGTGTATTACTTACTCAATCCAGAAGTTGTGGTTTTCGACAAAATGAAAAAAGAGGGAATTGATCTCCTCGTGCGCAAAATCTCCAGTGATGAAGGCGAGGGTCCAAAACTAAACCATCCCTTTAAGCCAAATTCGGTGAAAGGGGTTGATGTGGTAATTGCCTCCACTGCGGGTGGCAATTACATGATCGATTTTTTTGTGGATCAAGCTGAGAATTGGGTTCGTCAACCTTTGTATGAAGACATACGCCACTTAAAACTGATTAGCGGGCAGGTTGTCGATATGATTAATGAGGTTGCAACCAGATTGGAAGATACTCTGGATTACTTCGTGGTTAGGGAACATAAATGTACGACGCAATCCTGCGATGTAAAAATAGGGCGAATGGAAGGGGATAAATTGGTTGAGGCGAGTATCTATAGGCGGGGAGATCGGATATTTTATAGCTACGATGATGTTGATCTATTGGATGTAGGAAAACTAAATCACTATCGGAAAGTCAAAGATGAATATATTTATCACGAGTTGCTGGAAAAATGTCTAAGACGGGCCGATGTAAATAATATTGGATCATGGTGCTTTGAAGATGAATGGAGACTTTTGACATCCTACACGGAACGTCCTGATTCGGTGGCACAATTGTCTCACCTCTATGATTCTGATTTGGCCGGGACGGTTAATCTTTTTCCCAAGCCGGGCATAGGGTACAACTCCCAGGTTCCAGGACGGCATGCAGGTGAATACTATCATGAGAAAGATGCTTTTGTGGCAGTATGGGGAACCAATGTCAATCCTCCTACGCGAATACGCTCAGAACAAAATGGATCGTTACCAGTCGTCTTATATGAGTATTTATCTGGGAAAAAGACCTACCGAGGGCAAGATGGCTGGGGATTTGATTCTTTCATTGAGAAGTTGAATATAAATTTTAAAGAGTGATTTAGCGTTTGATTTATCTTCGAAAACCGCAACTGAAAGAGACCTTTGAATGCCCCTATGGGAAAGGGCCAAAGGCCCGTTACCGAGATTTTGTCGCCATCGATGTGGCTGAAAGTGATTTGGATACTCTCTTCTTTGAGGGATGGCGCAAATTTGGGCCATATTTTTTTGTTCCAAATTGTGTTGATTGCACTGCTTGTATACCCATAAGATTGGTTCCTGTTGATTTAATTTTAACACATTCGCAGAAGCGAGTGATTAAAAGAAATTTCGATTTAAGGATGGTTACAGGGCCATTGAATTTTAGACCAGAGATTTTTGAGTTATATCTTGAATTCCAGCAGGAGCGTTTTGAGAAGGCTGATATTGATGTTGAGCAATTTTACCAATCTTTTTACTTAGTTTCTAAACATGGCATGCAGATTGAATATTTTGCTAAAGAGAGATTAATTGCCGTTGGATTTGTTGATGTGACTGATAATATAATGAGCAGTGTGTACTTTTTTTGGAAACCGCAAGAATACAAAAGGATGCTAGGGATTTTTAGTATCCTATATGAAATTGAAATCGCCAAAGAGAGGCAGCTCCAGTTTTATTATTTGGGATACGCACTAGAAGGGCTTCCCAGTATGAGCTATAAGTTTCAGTTCAAACCTCACCATCTATATAATTGGGAGTTGCGAAAATGGGAAGAGGCATAGTTGTATGGAAAAATGGACGAGATTCGCTCCAACCCCCAGTGGCCACATTCACTTAGGTAATGCATTAAATTTTTTTCTGATTTGGGCATGGGCCAGACGCGAGAAAATGGCGATTGCATTACGCATTGATGATATTGATCGCTCTCGTTTCCGTCCGGAGTACCTTGATGATATCTTTGCATCGCTTAATTGGTTGCAGCTTGAGTATCATGCCGGGCCTGTTTCATCGGCCGATTTTTTACAGAACTTTTCACAGAATTTGCGTCATGAGAAGTACCTCTCTTATGCTAAAGAATTACGTGACTCTGGTTTTGCTTACTATTGCAAATGCTCACGAAAGGATATTGAGGAGAGATTTGGTACCGCTAGTTATCAAGGATCTTGTCGAGAGAAAGGTCTAAGAGATGGAATCTTGCGTCTCAATCTGGAATCTTGCCGGGCCATGAAATATCTCCAGGATGACCTCTTTCAAGACCTCATGAAGGAGATTGGTGATCTCACTCTGGTCGGACGCGATAAAAGAGCAACATATCAACTTGTCTCAGTCATCGACGATGTTCAGCTAGGGATCACCCATGTTATGCGTGGGGAGGATTTACTGACTTCCACTCATATCCAAAAGCTCTTGGCCAAAATATTAAACCTAGCTTCATTTTCCAACATGACATTTTGTTTCCATGCCTTGGTCCGGTCACCTGATGGGGCCAAGTTATCGAAGAGCGGTGGGGCCTTCGCTCTTAAAAATCTTTATCTTAAGGCCAATCATCCAGCTGAGTTTTATCTTTGGGCGTCCAGTATTTTATTAAAAGGTATAAAATGTGAATCGGCCAAACAATTGGCCGATTCATTACCAGAAAATTACTTCGATAATCAGTTACTTCAATTTGTGTAGGAAACATCAATACTTGAAATACCCCAGCGATAGACATTGAGCTTAAGACCAGAAACTTTGCGTCCTGCCTTATAAAGAGACCATATTTCGCCATCGCGCTCAAGATCTAAAATCAATTTTCTATAGACATTGGAAGAAAGTAAATTGTATTCCTTCAAATAGATTAGTTCCAGTTGACCTCCTGAGTACATGCTAAAGTTTAATGCGCGGATACTCAGGATGTCTTGACCGCTGTCGCGATAGAGAACTTTGCTTCTCCCATCGATTTCATTAACAGAGACATAGATACGTGAAGAAGCAGTGGCGAATGCCAGTCCTTTCAGATCACCAACTTCGGTTAGAACTGCTTGCAGTCGGATTAAGTCACGACTATCACTTCGTTGTACGTTGGCCAGTGTTTGTTCGGCCGCCATTACATTTGCAAAGACCATGGTAAAAAACAGCATGAAAGTTCCAAGTAGTGTAAGTATTCGCATTTCTTCCTCCTTCTTTTTCCAAAACAACGTGCAAGGACCCTCGCATGAAGCTCGATTTGGTAAAATATGAGGATGTAATTTTTATAGGAAATTGTGTTCATTTTCGCAGATTGTAAGAAAGAATTAGAAAAAATGACTTAGCGAGAACTGCTATTCAAGAAATAAGGGACCGAGATTAAACAGCATGGGGGCATAATCACCAAATTGGGAATTGAGTTCACTTGCCTCTTCCGGAAGAACAGGGCAAGTATACTTGTGAACAGGATCCAATTGTTCATAATAGCGTTGAACTTGGAATACTTTCTCGGCAATTTCTTTGGTTCTGAATTTTGAGCAATTCACCGCCTCATCCCAAGAAGCATCAACATAAATTGAAAAGTCAATTATTGTATTTTGCACCCATTTTCCATCAGTACATGTCACATAAGCGCCAGATGGTTTTTTAAATTCTAGGGGATCAGGATATTTCATTAAAACGTGATTCCAGAAAAAGAGGCCCCGGAAGTTGGCAGCCAAATCGGCATAACTCATGATCCCGGTCATAATGGCACCGAGGAAGTTTTTTTCGGAAGATAGTCCAAAGTTTAGGGCATCGAGGACACTTTTTCCGTCCTTATGAATCATGTCGTAATAGGCGCGCCCTCGCCCAAAGAAGTGTTCAAATTTATCCGTACCAACTTGATAACCGTTGTAGTTAACAATCGGTGAGGCACTGTCATAAATTTTCCCCATGATGCCGATAACGACAGAATCTTTGCCGGTAAAATCGCGATAAATGGAACGATTGAAAGGAATTTTACGGAATGCCAAACCTCTGCCCTTGTAAAGCTTTCGCGTAAAGCGATCCGTGTAGTGATTTTTAAAGGAACGTTTCAAAGAGGCAAAAAGGGCGCGCTCACTGCAAGGTCTTACGGAGTGATTGGCCAGACGAAGAGCGCGTTGGAACTCCTTATTGGCCCAGGCATTGATCGTTTCTTTCTCATCTTTTAGCGGATTATAACGAGATTTAAAATTATCAATCTCGGCGGCCATACTTGCCATGCTGGAAAGTACAAGCATTCCAATAATCATTGTATTCCGTAGGTAACACATAGAATTTCACTTTAACTCTTTTTCGGAACTGAATAGAGGGCGTAGGTAATATTTATAGGATGATTTGCAGCAAATGTCCGTGCACGTCTAAAATCTGCAGTAAGTTTGGAGTTTTTATGAGAATTTATGGATTATTAGCTATTTTTTTCATTATTCTGGGTTCATCTCCTTTGTCTGGGAGTGCCCAAATTCTCGACGATATTCCATTTGAGGATATTCCCAGGCCAGGTGGTGCTGATGAAATTCGGCGCATCGTGGATCAGGCAATTCGCGAACATCATGAAAGAATGGATCGATTGAGAGCAGAGAGAAAGGGATGGTTTGATCGTCAGGCCATTGCGGGTCATACCATTGAGGTCGTACCCGACGGTGCAACTCTTTTACAGAAACGTCTTGAATCTATTAGAAGTGCTCAGAAATCAATTTATCTGTCTACGTTTATTTTCGACTCAGATGAAACCGGACTCCAAATTGCCAAAGCATTATGTCTTAAGGCCAAACAGGGTGTGGATGTTCGTATCTTGGTCGATTCCTTTGGCTCTAAGAAATTCTATAATGGATATGCTGATCGAATGAGAAATTGTGGTGCAGGAATACTATTATTCAATCCACCGGCATGGGGTTTGAACGTGATCGCCTACGTCATTCATGAAAAAATTCTTGTTATTGATGGCGAAACGGTACATTTAGGCGGAAATGGCATGCAGAATTCTTATCATCATGTTCAACCGGCCCATAAATTCTTTCATGATATTGATGTCAAGATACAAGGACCCGTAGCGTGCTGGTTCCATAAGAAATTTATTGAAACATATCGTGAGTCACGTATGTGGGATTCCCCTCCGGATGTTCTCGGGAGTGGGGGGCGAAGTGAGCAGTACGAAGATTTTCTTTTCGGTGATCGATCGTATGAGGATTGTGATGAGAAGACTTTTGGAGATGCTAAAGTAGTGCCTGTTTATGGCAATCCTTTATTTTCGAAAAAACGCCCACTTTTTGAAACCTATGTTGATGCATTTCTTGCCAGCGAAGGTGAAATAAAACTTTATTCTCCTTACTTCGTCCCGCATGATGGTTTTCTGGCGGCTCTCTTATGGGCGCGAAAAAATAATATTAAGGTCACGATCATGACGAATTCGATCGAATCAAATGATGAGGGGACCGGCGTTCTCGTGGCCATGGTATATCGAATCGGTAAACTGGTAAAGGCCGGCGTTGATATTCGTTTATGGAAGGGACCTTATACGCTCCACAGGAAGGCCGGTATTTATGACGGTAAATGGGCCTACGTTGGTTCAGACAACTTAGATTCAAGAGGTCATAAATATAGTTCAGAATCTGTTGCTTTTAGTAATGACAGGAATTTTGTTGAACGGATTAATCAAGAGTACGATACCGACCTACAGAATACAATGCCGATTACCCGAGATTACATGCGCCGAATTTTGGAGACGCAATCTAGTTTTAAACGTTGGATGATAGAAAAAATTCTGGTTGATTTTTTCTAAAAAGAAAATAGTATTGCTCTATGGGAATAGGGCCGCTAAGTGCATATTACGATCAAGCGTTTAAAAAAAAACTAGAATCCACGTCAGACCCTGTGGTGTGCTCGCCATCACTTCTCGAATGGACAAAAAGTAATGCATCGCTTTGGCAAAAAAATGCTCCTATGTCTGCCATTGAGTTAGGTTGTGGCCCAAGATCTATTTTAGAAGAACTGCCCTTGCCTCAAACATCCCAACGAATCGGTGTTGATTTCTCTCGTACCATGACAGATTATGCTCGTCTTAGTTCTCGATCAAAGGTTACGTATGAATGCTTCGATGTATTGGAGCTTGAGACACATCCCCTTCTTAAAAGTTTAGATTTTGATCTTGCAATCGATGGCCATCTCTTCCATTGTTTAACTGAGGCGAGTGCGCGTAAAAAATATCTTGCCTCGGTCTTGCACAAGCTGGAGGCGAGACGTGGGTATTTCGTATTAGAGTGCATGGTGGAAACGGACTCTCTTTCATTCGCAGATGATTTTTTATTTTTGCAGGATACCCGGGTTTTATTGCAGCAGATTGGATGGGAGGCGGTTCCCGTACGTTATATCCCAAGAGTGGAAAATGTTCTCGAAGAATTTAAAAAGAGTGGATTTAAAATCGTGAAATTTCTCTGCCCTCTTGGAACAAAAATTATTAGTGATGCCAGAAGAGAAGAACCGATTGATGGTGATCCTGGCCTA
>CAYHRT010000101.1:0-13895 GCA_964359085.1 uncultured Bdellovibrio sp.
ACAGGTAGAACCGTTTCTCCCTCACTCTATATTGCCTGCGGAATTTCGGGTGCCATTCAACATTTGGCGGGCATGCGCACTTCTAAAGTTATCGTTGCTATCAATACTGATAAAGATGCTCCAATTTTTACCAAAGCCGATTACGGCATCGTAGGAGATCTGTTTAAAGTTGTTCCAATTTTGACTCAAGAGTTAAAAAATCTTTTGGGGAAATAGTTTCCGAAGATGGCTGCGAAAGCAGCCATCTTTATTTGCTTGCAATATCTCGAGCTGATTTAGCTCCGAAATCAAAACCACTCGCTTGAATTTTTTCAGCCATCTCTTCTGGTGTTACTGTCTCTGTAGTGGCTTCTTCAATAGGAGCTGTTTCAACTTTTGTATTCTGTGATTCTCGCTCTTCGGCGGCCCGTTCTTGCTCTTCCATTTTCACACGTACCAGATCTTGAGCGTTATCCATGCGGTCCTCGACAACATTTTCAGGTGCTGTTGGCTGTTCTGTGTTTTCTCGTAGATCCTGCAGTCTTTCAAATTCACTTTGAGTTATAAAACTCAATATGGCGCCGGCCATAGGTCCCGTTGCAAAGCGAATCCGAAACGCACTTTGGCCATTATTGGTTAAAATACCTGACACCGACTGACCTTCCAAATCGGCGGTAAACTGGCCTCCATCATTAATTTCTGCAAAAGGAATCTCTATTGAATAGGTCTGTCCATTAGCAGAGACTCGCACATCAACATACTGGAGGACACCCTCTCTTATTGTAGCTTTGCCTAAGACAGCATCTCCCTCTAAAATTACATTGGTCACAGATGGTAATAATGCTTTCTCTAAAACTAATTCCACATCACTAAGAATCAAACCTTTCTTGTCTTGTTGTTCAGGTGTTTTTTGCTTCTGTTTCGCTTCAGGTTTCACTGCTGCAATAGTTGTATTAGCTTTTCCCGCATGAACTTTCTTGGCTTCTAAAATTTCAAAACCATTCTTCAATTTTTTGAAAATCGCTATCGTCTCCTGCTCAGAATAAAAACTAATCCAAAAGATTTGTTGTTCATCATTATCGAGTTCTACTTTACCATTTCCGATGAGTTCAAGTTTTACTCTTATATCAACCGCTTCATCCTCATCGCGAGTATTGATAAAATTGTAGACCTGCCACGTCCCAGTTATCTTGCCATAATTTTCAGAATTCAAAGGCATGTATCTGATCGCTGGTTCTTTTTTATGTCCTGATGCAACCTGCCTGGTAGAATCATCGATCCGCTTTGCAAGAGTAAGAGGCTTCTGTCCTGTCATAAATTGACGTGAGTGAAAATTGAGATCATTAACCATACCCCAGGCCACGTAAGCGCTACAAAGCGGTAATAACCACAAGAGAGAGCGCAATTGATTTTTTTTGGCCTTGGCCATGCAAAACTCCACGTTTGAGTGTAAGTTCTGCACGATTTATGCCACAGCGCACTCGGTGCTTAGAATGGCTAAAGAAGACTTACTATTTCTATAACATTGTGATTTTAAAGACTTTATCTATGCCATAATTTTAACAGTCAAAATTTTAATCTGTCTTATTTTTTTACAGTCATGACTGAGTTCGACAAAAAAGGCCCAGGAATTACCCTGGGCCTTTGAGATAAAAAAGATCGCTATGAGTACTAAATCAAATGGTCACTGATGCATGGGCATTTTTGCTCTTGCCACTATCTTCATTTACTTCTGCGCCAGTCTTGGCCTTGCCAATTCGCATTCCATAGAAAGATCGAATAACGAAGGCCAATCCTACCAATAATAAAATTACACCCAAGACAGTTTTAAGTCCCGAGGTCATTTCTACGGCGATTTCAGCAGCTAAGAGTCCAAACAAAGTTGTAAATTTTATGATCGGATTCAATGCTACAGATGATGTATCTTTGAATGGATCACCAACCGTATCTCCAACAACGCAAGCAGAGTGAAGTGGAGTGCCTTTTTCTCTCAAATCAACTTCAACTACTTTTTTAGCATTGTCCCAAGCTCCACCAGCATTGGCCATAAACATGGCTTGATAGAGCCCAAAGACCGCAATAGAAATAAGATATGCCGCAAAGAAAGTTGGATCAAAGAAAGCAAATGCCAAGGTGAAGGCAAAGATCACACCAAAAATATTAATCATCCCGGCCTGAGCGTAGATCGTGCAAATCTTTACAACTTCTTTTGAATCATTGACGGATGCTTTAGCAGTCGACTCTAGTTTGATATTTTTCTTAATAAACTCAACGGCACGATACGCCCCTGTTGAAACGGCTTGAATAGATGCGCCACAGAACCAATAGATGACTGCTCCTCCCGTAACAAGTCCCAGGAGCACGCGCGGGTCAAGAAGATCCAGCTTCAAGTTGAGTAGCAGAATAATGGAAAAAATCATGGTCGTAGCACCAATGACGGCTGTACCAATAAGTACAGGCTTAGCCGTGGCCTTAAAGGTATTTCCTGCAGAATCATTTTCCTCCAAATATAGTTTCCCTTGCTCAAAGTTTGGGGTGATCCCAAAATCTTTTTTGATTTCTTCCTTGATACCTGGAAGAGTTTCAATTTGCGAAAGTTCAAATACAGACTGAGCATTGTCAGTAACCGGACCATACGAATCAACCGCAATAGTTACTGGGCCCATTCCTAAAAAGCCGAAAGCTACAAGACCAAAAGCAAAAACTGTGGGATAAACCATAAACGAATCTAAACCCGCCATACTGGTGAGATAGGCTACGTACATAAGACCTACCATTGCCATCCCCTTCCAAAAGGCACCAAAATTACCGGCCACTAAGCCAGCAAGAATATTGAGGGAAGCCCCCCCTTCACGCGATGCCGTTACAATTTCGTCAACGTGGGCAGATTTTGATGAAGTAAAAATTTTTGTCAGTTCTGGAATGAGCGCTGAAGCCAAGGTTCCACAACTTATGATTGTTGAAAGTTTCCACCACAACCCTTCGCCCATGCCACCGAGAAGCATATTGCTAACCCAAAAAGTAACCAGCATTGAAATAATGGAGGTGATCCAAACAAGTGATGTTAAGGGTGCTTCGAAATCAAAATGATCGGAGTTGCCAAATCGTGCTCTAGAAATCCAACCATTCGCAAGGTAAGAAAAAATAGATGTCGCAACCATCAGAATACGCATGACAAAGATCCAGACAATAAAATTTGCCTGAATGATTTCGCCATTGCCCGTTAGAGTTAGTTTGCCATCTGGCCCCATGCCCATCCCAACCGCAAGAACAATAAAACTAATCAGGGCCACACCTGTAACACCATATGTCTCAAAGCCGTCAGCAGTAGGTCCAACTGAGTCACCTGCATTGTCACCAGTACAATCAGCAATAACACCGGGGTTACGAGCATCATCTTCCTTAATATTGAAAACAATTTTCATGAGGTCTGAACCGATGTCGGCAATTTTTGTAAAGATACCGCCACAAATTCGTAGAACGGACGCTCCTAGGGACTCACCAATGGCAAACCCAATAAAGCAAGCGCCAGCGGACTCACGCGGAACAAAAAGCAGAATAGCGAGCATCATGACAAGTTCAACACAAATAAGAAGGACCCCGATACTCATGCCTGATGTAAGTGGAATATCCATGACTGAGTAAGGTTTCCCTTGGAGAGAGGCAAAGGCAGTGCGACTATTTGCATAAGTGTTAATGCGAATCCCAAACCAAGCCACGCCGAGGGAACCAAGTATCCCCAATACAGACCAGGCAAGCACCAGGGCAACTTTCGCTGCTTCCATGTCTTTTAAAACACCAAAATAATAGATGATACAAGCACCGATCATCAGCTCCATGATGACAAGCATTTTTCCTTGTTGGAATAAGTAGGTTTTACATGTCTGGTAAATGAGATCGGAAATCTCAAGCATGGACCGATGAGCTGGGAGATTTTTGATTTTCAAAAATTCGACAATTCCAAAAATCATACCTGCCGCAACCACAATCAATCCAAGCAACAAGAGTGTGTTGCCTGTTACCGTTGTCCCAAAAAGCTCAAATGTGTTTGTAAGCTCAGGGATTCTTAGATCTACTTCACCTGAAAACGCCAATGTCGGCGCAAGAATACCCACCAAGATGCTCAAAACTTTAATCATCTGTTTTTCCTTGTGCGAAGTTAATATTGATCACTTTGTAAAATAATTATGAAATCTATGTCAAAGTAAAAAACTACCCTGAGATGAGAAAGTGAGAATTCTCAACCCAGCTCATTGCTCACGGAGTCAATTTCTCGTTAATCTAGCTTTGGCAATTTATCTTCTAGTTCAGCGTGCGCAGATTTGTATCTTTTGAGGGCCACAACAACCAATTCATCCACAGGAATACCGGCCTTTTTTGCCATTTTTTCCACAGTTTCTGCTACGTCCTTCTCGATCTTGATTGTAAGCGACTTTAGCTCACCTTGATTGTGTTTTTGTGTTTTCATAATGTTTACTCCTCACTAATGGTCACCAACAACGGCAAGAGCGCCTTTTTTGCGAAGCCCGATCAAGCCTTGGGTCACCTCCGTCTCAGCTATTTCAGAATGGGTGTATATATCACTGACTTTTGCATATTCCGTCAACATTTTTAACAAATCAAATTCCGAAGGGGTAACATCGGTTCCAGAGAGAAAAAATTCAGTGATTATGGCCAACTTAAGGTGCCCGGGTGGTTTCAACTTCTGACTATCCCTATATTCCCTCAAAAAGACTTGTAATTCTTGCAACATTTCTTGCTTGGTTAGACGAAATTCCGCAATAGATTCGTCAAGTATTTCTGGCTCCGAAATATACTTTATTTTCGCCTGAACGAGGGATTCATAAAGCGCCTTAAAAAACCCTTTCTTGCCTCCTACCCCTCTGAAAGAGCATTTCACAATCACCCCATCGATCTGGTAGATGGCCCCCAGAAACTGATTTGAATTACGATCAAGTACATTAGTTCTTCCGGTAAAACCAAAATCGAATTGCTCCCCGATAACATCGACCAAATTATTACTCATGAGGCGATTATAGCCTAAAAAGAAAGTTAAACATTTGTCTTTATTTGCATGGGAAAATTTTATCATAGCTAAGAATTGTCCCTTGATCTAAAATATAAAAGACTGATGTGTTTTATGATGGAATCTGGAGTTCTTTAGGTGAGTATTAACAAAAGAAGAATTTATCTCGTAAACCCTTCATTTCAATTGCGGTTTAGTTTTTTTGTATGTTTCATCGTTTTTATTTCTAGCTTGATATATCCCCTTGTCATCTACGATGTACTTTCCGAAATTATCGAAAAAAATGCACAAGTTTCAAAAGATATCGCCTCTCGGCTTCCAGAGACTCGTCGGGAATTGCTTATTGTCTTGAGCTTATGGCAGGTTGGTTTCACCGGAATGATTTTTGTAATTTGCATCTTTTTCAGCCACAAGATCGCAGGACCTCTCTATAAGCTCATGAAATTTTTTAGGGCCGTACGGGCGGGCGAAAGTCCGGGCCGTTTATTTTTTCGCAAAGGTGATTACTTTAATGAAGTGGCTGATGAATTTAATTTAACCTTTGAACAAATTCAGGAAAATTATAAGAAAGATTTAGTATATCTAAGCGAAGTAAATACCTACCTAGCAAACTTAAGTATGGTGGTTCCCGATGACAAGAAGGTCGTCTTAAATGAAATCAACAGGAAGTTGACTGAGATTCAAGAGAGATTTAATTCGATCTAATCTTGTACACAATGAAATGGAGGTCATTTGTACAAGTACATTCTATACTTTACGCTGATACTTTATTCTATCGGAATATCGGCAGAGACGCGCGTTGACCGGAAATCGATTTCCGCTGGAGAAAACATCATCTTCTTGTTGAAAAACAAGAATACGGCGACGTCTGCACAAATAGATAAATTAAAACTGTCTGTGAAAAATACTCCCTTTTCTGTATTGCACACAACTCTCCAGAACTTATCGACACTCATGGTAAATAAGTCGACTGATATTGCACAATGTTCTTTAATTTCTAAAGCTGAAAGCAATGACTTTTTGGAAAAAGCGTTTAAGGCGCTTTACACCAAGCAGTGCGTATCCAATCTATTCAATTATGCACTTCAGGATACAAGCTTAGAAATTACCGACATGACTCTCAAGTATCTAACCGAATTCATTGCTCAGGGAAACGCAGGTCAAGTTGTAAATCTAGCAAGAAAGCAGAAAGGCAACACACGAAATCTGCAAAAAATTTCAACATGGATTAATCAGTTGATGAGCAGTGATTTACTTATTCCAAGCGATGAACTCATTGAGAACGTTGAGGTAGACCCAGCCATTACTAATAATATTTACAGAAAAATGGATAATCAACTTAACTTTAGTTCTTTTAAAAGTGAAATAAATTCGATGTCTTTAGGCTTGATGAATAGTGGCAACCAAGAAGATATCAGCAATAACACAAAATACTTTATTTCATATCTTCATCAAAATCGTGACTTTTTACAGGACCGTTTTATTAGCGAAACTCTCAATAAGACTGGACGCTTTCTCATTATGAACGATTTTAACCAAGAAGCTAAAGAACTTTTTACATACAATTCTCTAATTAATGGTGCAGAACTTGATTTAGACTCAATCTTTTATCACCTTATTTTGGCCATCTCTCAAGGCGACGAAAAAAATATCTCTTCAATAATTTCAAAATATAAATTGATCGAAAATTATCATGACTTGCCACCAAGATTGAAATATTGGGTGGCAAATCAAAACGAAAAAGAAGTTTCAAAATCATTAGAAATGTATGAATCGCTCATCGTTGATCATCCCTTCGATTTTTACTCCATTGCAGCGATTACCAGATATCAAGTGCTAAAAGGGGAGGCAGCAGGGGTTCAAATGGCACGCACGGCCTATCTTAAGACAGTAGCAGCGCCCATTAAAAAGCATCTTGCTGTTCGCTCATTAGACCACTTCAAAAGACTTCTGGTCTGGCTTAAGCTCGGCAACTATAACTTTTCAGCTCAAGAGGTAAAAACAATTATTAATAATATTAGCGAGCATGATTATCACTCAACCATCGGTCGCGATGGAATAATTTTTCACACTCAGTATCTTTCCAAAATTCTAGCTGAGAACAATGGTCTCATTTATCTTTTTTCTAATTTACAAAAAATCCATGCCCTGAACGGCAGCGAAACTCCATTGGATACCCTGAAAAGCTTCTTTCCCTTACACTACTCAACTTTGATAAAACAAAATACAACTTCTGATTTGTATTATTTAATTTTGTCTCTGATGCGACAAGAAAGTGCCTTTCAAGAAAGGGCCCTTTCTCATGCTGGAGCCATTGGGCTTATGCAAATTATGCCTAAAACTGGTAGCTCCGTCCAACGTGGTGTCACGGCCCGAAAACTCTTCCAACCATCGACCAATATTAAAGTGGGAACCAAATATCTCAAACATCTAATTAGTTATTATAGCGGCAATGTCATATATGCCCTCGCTGCGTATAATGCGGGCACACGTCGCGTAAATAGATGGAGTAAGGTCCTCGAAAAATTTAAGAGCAACCCTATGCTCATCATGGAACTTATTCCCTATGACGAAACAAACAATTATGTGAAATACATTTATCGAAATATTTTTTTCTATAATCTGATCTACGAAAAAAAGGCAGGTCTCCCGAGCACCACCTTGGATTTTGCTACGGGCGTGCTCGAATCCTAGACATTAAACCGAAAATGCATAATATCTCCATCGTGAACGAGATATTCCTTTCCCTCGAGTCGAAACTTTCCGGCCTCTTTTACTTTAACTTCCGTGCCAAATTTAAAAATATCTTCACAGTGATAAACCTCTGCTCTAATAAATCCTTTTTGGAAATCTGTATGGATAATGCCGGCAGTCTCAGGGGCTTTCATCCCTTGCTCAAAAGTCCATGCACGCACTTCTTTTTCACCAACGGTAAAATAGGTCCTAAGACCCAGCATCCTATATGCAATAGTAGTTAATTGAGCCAAGCCAGTTGTCTCTAAACCCATCTCCGTGAGAAATTGTTTGCGCTCCTCTGGACTAGCAAAATTGGCAACCTCAGCTTCAAGCTTTCCGCATATTTTAAACACTTCTTCGTCATTTTTCAGAGCATATTCACGAACTTTTTTAATATGGTCATTGTCGACATTAATATTTGACTCGTCGACATTGCACAGATAGAGCATTTTTTTGAGCGTAATCAAGTTCAAATCTTTTATTGCCTGCTCATCCTCTGCTGAAAGATTCGCTTTGCGGGCCGGAATCCCCTGAGCAAGACTTTGAAGTAATTTTTCCAAGATTGGCGCCTGAATTTTGGCCTTATTAATGGCCTCTTTATTTTGGCTTTTAAGTAGTTTGGGAAGATTGGGCAGTCGCTTTTCGACAACTTCTAAGTCTGCTAGCGCCAATTCAATATTGATTGTCTCAATATCATCCAATGGGTCTACCTTTCCTGTCACGTGGATAATATTACTATCTTCAAAGCATCTTACGACATGAACAATGGCATTTACATTTCTAATATGTCCTAAAAATTGATTTCCAAGACCTTCTCCCTTAGAAGCGCCCTTGACAAGACCTGCAATATCGACAAATTCAACGACTGCCGGAATTACTTTTTGTGGTTCAAATATTTTTACAAGTCGATCTAAGCGTTCATCCGCGACCGCAACAATCCCAACATTTGGCTCAATTGTACAGAATGGATAGTTAGCAGCTTCCGCTGGAGCCGAGGTAATCGCCTGGAAAATAGTGGATTTCCCTACATTTGGCAGCCCAACAATCCCGCAATTTAGTGGCATAGAAACTCCTAAAAGATTTCATTTACTTATGAGGGAAGCGCCGTCTTTCGACTGTACAGGCTACTGGCCTTCTCAAAATTTTCCTTGATATAGCAATTAATTGCATCGGATGCCAAATTTAAAAGTGCATCAAGTACTATTTCTTCCTCAGCATTAAAGCACGCAAGAACATAGGACGACGATGTCATGCCATTTTTTGGACGGCCTATACCAATTCTTAGTCTTTTAAACTCTTGGGTACCTATTTTTTCAATAATTGATTTAATCCCATTATGTCCGGCCGCTCCGCCGCCACTCTTAAACGTAACGGTTCCAAATGCTGTGTCCATATCATCATGTATAACCAAAATATCTGGCGTGGAAATCTTATAAAATTGTGCAAGCTCAACAACACTTTCTCCGCTTAAATTCATGAATGTCTTTGGCTTTAGAAATAAAAATTTCTCGCCACTCACATTCAATTCTGTGCAAGAACCTTTAAATTTATCTTTCCACGAGAGGTTATTTAGATTTGCAAGTTTGTCGATCGCCATCCAAGCTACATTGTGCCGGGTTTTGCTATAATTACTGCCGGGATTTCCTAGTCCAACAATTAGTTTGGGCATGCAAGCTCTATATAAAAAGAGAACTTACCGAATCATTATTGAACGTTCTATGAATGGCTTTTGAAAGAATCTCTGCGGTCGAAAGAACAACAATTTTATCAATCTTATGCCCTTCCTCAGATAGGGGGATAGTATCTGTAACAATCACTCTATCCAACTCTGCGCAATTTTTTATCCTTTCCAGGGCCGGCGGGCTAAAGACTGGGTGTGTGGCACAAGCATAAACTTTAGTTGCACCCTTTTCCTTTAAAACCTTGCAAGCCTCGATCAAAGTTCCTGCCGTATCGATCATGTCATCAATAATGATGCATTCTTTGCCATTAATTTCTCCAATGATATTCATGGCCTTGGCAACATTCTTGGCGGTCCGACGCTTATCGATCATAGCAATATCAGTCTTTAATTTATTGGCAAAGTGTCGCACGCGTTCAACTCCACCTGCATCAGGGGAAACAAAGACGGTAGTTTCACTGAAGAGTTCTCTATGAATATAATCAATCAGCACTGGTGATGCATAAATGTTATCAAAGGGAATATTAAAAAACCCTTGAATCTGACCTGCATGCAAATCCATTGTAATCACTCGTGAGGCCCCAGCAACGGTCAATAAATCTGCTACCAACTTGGCGGAAATGGGTGTTCGTGGACTCACCTTGCGATCCTGTCGTGCGTATCCATAATGTGGCATCACAGCTGTAATAGATATCGCGGAAGCCCGTTTTAAAGCATCAATGGTAATCAATAATTCCATTAATGTATCGTTCGCAGGGGGGCATGTGGATTGAATAATAAACACATCCGCGCCACGAACATTCTTTTCGATTTCACAAAAAATTTCACCATTCGCAAAACGAACAACCTGTGGATCAACCAGCGGTACATCAAGATATTCAGAAATTTTTTTAGATAATCCGGGGTTGGATGTTCCCGAAACAAGAACAATTCTCTTCACGTATCCTCCGGTACAAAAACAAAGCTAGATTGAATCTAACTGCAATAATCACGGCTATCTCATTTTTACTAATTGTAAGAAAAGGCCTCCTGTTCTTCAAGATGAATCATGACTAATCCAAAAATATAAACAAGGGATGTTTTATAGATGATATTAAATGGCTGGGGTGGTAGGGATCGAACCTACGAATGGCAGAATCAAAATCTGCTGTCTTACCACTTGACGACACCCCAACACAATTTCGAATAACCTGAGGTATTTTATACAATCCTGCTCCTTATAATGCAAGATTGTTCTCCTGCATCTTCAAGCTATCTGAGTCGTCTCGCACCGTGGCACAGTCCACATCCGAAAATCTTCTACCTCTTTCAAAAATCCAATCCTGGAATAATTGAAAGGCCGTGCTGCTTCCGTAGGTTTTGGTGTCTTCATTTGTTCTAACCATTTCATTTCCAACCCAGATAACACCAAGTAAATCTCCAGTGATAAAAACAAACCAATTATCTTGTCCATAATTTGTAGTGCCTGTTTTCCCAAAAAAACGCATCTGCTTGAGATCGCGATTCACACGATGAGAAATAGTTGTTTGAGAGGGGTCCGCCATTGCACCAATAAGTGAGAATTTGCCATCATTAGAGCGCTTACAATCTCGCTTGAAAAATTCTAAATATACTTTGATAACCGTTTCTACTTGTAATTCAATTGTTCCCAATAGCTGCGAAGGATAGCTTTCAATTGATTGAATCATAGGAAAATACTTTCTCAGTCCTTCTTCAACCCTGATAAATCCACTTCTATGCGCAAGATCAATCATTGGATTGTTCATTGATTTGCGAAGAATATCAATGGCCGCAAGTTTCTTTCCCCACTCTATATTACCTGCTTCTTTGGGAGTCCATGGCCCAGAGGGTAGCTTGATTGTCATTTTTTTCAGCTCTATTTCTTCATTGGGATCAATCCCAAGATCTAGAAGCACATCAAACACAATAGGCTTGATAATAGACCCTATACTATGATTCTCTTCTCTCATGGCCTTCTTTAGATCGCGCTCATATCTTGAGTAATAAGCTGAAAATTTATTATTTAATAAATTATAAACCTGGCCTTTGATACTCCAACCAACTTCTGGGTGCTCTTTTGTTAACTTTGCGAACATTGACTTGGACTTGATACATAATACATATGAATCGTAGGACAGAAATTCTTTATGCCTCGCGATCTCTTCAAAACATTTATGACATTGAATTACATTATTATTTTCTAATTGTTTCATCCAAGTTTTCCACGTGACCTCCGACCACTCCTTTAAATTCTCATCGGAAAAGTGCTTTTCTTCTTTTAGCTTTTTAAACAATGCAGCAACTCGTGTGCGAAGTAGTGTTGGATGTTTTAATGGGCCATAAAGATTTGGTCCCTTGAGTAGAGAGACAAGAATTGCCGACTCATAATTTTTTAATTGAAGAGGCGTTTTGTTAAAATAAAATATTGAAGCTGCATGAATCCCCTTTATTTTTACCCCTTGAAGAGAACCCCAAAAAACTTCATTTAAATAAATCTCCAAAATATCTTTCTTGTCAAATTTAGCTTCAAGATATAATGAAATTATTGCTTCTTTAATTTTTCTATAGAATGTTTTTTCAGAACTTAGAAATAGATTCTTAACAAGTTGCTGGGTCAACGTTGACCCCCCCTCCTTAAGGCGAAGCGTGAGAATATTTTTAATGGCCGCTCTAAAAATCGAAAAAAAATCGACACCCTGGTGTTCTAAAAAACGGAAATCTTCTATCGATATGAGCGTCTTCCAAAGGTGAGAGGGCAATCCATTTAAGTTCGTTCTATGTTGATAGCAATTCAATTCTTCGCAATCATTTTGATAATATTTTTGCAATTTAATCATCTTACTAAGCCCGACCTGTGGGCTTAGCGTTGTATTTTTCATACTTTCACTTGTCGGTGTTTGTACAAAAAAGGCATGAAAGGCATCATAGTGAGAGGTATTAACTGAACTGCTTTTTTCCAATTCAATCGACACAGCAAGCTGCTCAGCTACTTCTTCTTTAGGAATCCAATTTTCGAAACTGAAATCGCTCACCACACTGACAACCCAGAGAGAGAGCATCAGAGCAATGAGAAATCCACCCAATGCCAATTTAAGAAATATTTTTTTATTCTTTATCTTTTGCATTGTGTTGTTTTGACTAACATTTCATGTACCTATATAGTCTAGTGAATTTTTATCAAGCACTAATATTTTACTAGGATGATACGCGTGAAAAAATTATTTTTTTTAGTGGCCATTTGTTCTCTAATCTCATTTGAAGTCCTGGCCCTTCCAATGGATTGGCACGGTGTCTTTGGTGTAGATTCTGTCACGATCGACAGTTATAGGCGAATCGAGGAAACCCAACAGCAATCAACTGGGCCTGGTACTCAAGAATACCAATTGGCAAATGGCCAACACGCCACGTCGCGATTTCAAACCTATTTATTACGCTTATCCCCAGAGATCATTGTCAATGATTCATCCACTTTTAAGGCAGAATTAACAACTGGCCATGGTCGCGGTGGAAGATTGGGGGATTCTTCTACAACAAATGCGGGAACTAGTACTGAAAGTATGGCGAATTCCCTTTACTATTATAATACCAACTCTGCCGGTTCTTCTGCACTACAAGTTTCACAATTCAACATGACACTTTATTCAGATACGGCCACCTATATTATTGGTCGCCACACTTACCAATGGGGTTTAGGCGCTGTGATTAATGATGGTCACCAACTTTGGGATCGCCAGATCTATATCCGTGATGGGATTACTGCCAAGTTCAAAATTGGCAATTTTGATATTTCCCCATTTTTGTCCAAAATCGGATCGAGTGAATCTTTAACTCGTGCCACAAAGGTGCGTGAGTACGGAGCGTCCTTATTATACGATAATCCTGACAAGGATATTGCTTTTGGACTCTATTATAGCAAGAAACAAAACAATGCCTTCAATGGTACTATTGCTGTAGATATTCAAAATACTGGTACTGCTACACCGCTTGGGAAAACTAATACAAAACTTACTGACTTTTATTTAAAAAAATCTTTTGGCAAAACAACAATCCAAGGTGAAGTTCCTATTTTAAGTGGAGAAATTGGTCACCTATACGATGCATCGTCCTCATCCAAGTATGGGGCGAAAGCATTCCTCTTTGAAGCCAAGCATGAACTCAGCGAGAGTACAGCTTTCTTTGCTAATTTTGGGCATGTTTCAGGCCATTCTGGGGTAGAGAGTTCATTCGATGCAATGTACTTAAACCCCAACTATCAAATTGCCAATTTACTATTTAGATACAATCTCATGGCGGTTGGCGACCAAACAAGAAATGTCTTTGATTCCTATATAACAAATACAAAATATTTTAAGTTTGGCTCAACTCTTCGCTCTGATCGATCTACTTGGAACTTTGCAGCGATTTATGCCATCGCAAACGAAACGGCCATAGCCGATACGAAAAGCTATAATCATGACAATAACCGAATTTTTA
>CAYHRT010000102.1:0-13775 GCA_964359085.1 uncultured Bdellovibrio sp.
CTTGTTGCCCATCTTTGTGCCGGCCCTTTCGATTGCTTGCTCTATTGAATCAGTTGTCAGTAAACCAAAAATTATCGGGACTCTTGTATTCAGGGAGATAGAAGCTATCCCTTTCGTGGCCTCACTTGCTACATAATCAAAATGTGGCGTGGAGCCTCGTATTACGGCACCAAGGCAAATAATTGCATCAAATTTCTTGCTCAAGGCCAGTTCTTGGGCCGCAAAAGGAATTTCAAAAGCACCCGGCACCCAAGTCAAAGTCAGCTCTCGAAGATCTACATCGTGTCGTTGAAGGCAATCCTTTGCCCCCTCGATAAGTTTGTTTGTTATCAACTCATTAAAACGACTTGCGACAATCGCCATTTTAAGATTTTGTCCATTAAATTTTCCTTCTAACACATTCACAGCAAGCCCCTTGTTATTGCATCAAAAGATAATGACCAAATCTCTCTTTTTTGGTTTTTAAATATTCAAAATTATGCTCATTTGGATGAATATGAAGTTCTATTCTCTCAACAACTTCAATCCCAAAATTGCTCAATTCCTCAATCTTTTTAGGATTATTTGTAATCAATTTCGCCGTTTTATATCCGTATTTTTTTATGATCATAGCGGCATCATTATAATCTCGCTCATCAGGTAAAAACCCAAGATGAACATTCGCATCGATGGTATCAAAGCCTTCCTCTTGCAATCTATAGGCCTTGACTTTATTAGCAAGCCCAATTCCACGCCCCTCCTGACGCAAATATATCACCATCCCATGTCCATATTGGCCTATTTTTTCAAGTGACTTACTAAGCTGCTCGCCACAATCACATCTTAACGACCCAAAAACATCTCCCGTTAGACATTCTGAATGAATCCTAATCATCGGAATCTCAGGTGCATTATCATTTTGAGTGTGCATCACAACAACTTCACTTTTTGAACCTGTTGCAAAAACAGAAACTTTGAAATCACCATTACTGGTAGGCAAGTTTGATGATGACAAAAGCTCGACCTCAGATTTACTTTTCAAAAAAGTCACTAGCGATTGTATCGATACAATCTTTAGATCAAATTTTTCAGCTATCTTGACTAGTTCAGGAAGACGAGACATAGATCCATCTTCATTCATTATCTCACAAATAACTCCCACCTCGCGGAGTCCTGCAAGTTTGCAAAGTTCGATGGCAGCTTCAGTGTGTCCTGATCTTTCTAATACTCCGCCCTGTCGGGCAACTAAAGGAAATATATGTCCAGGCCTTGTGAAATCTGAAGATCTTGTTTCATCTTTAACAAGTGCATTTATTGTTAAATATCGATCATGGGCGGATATTCCGGTATGACAAAGCTTGCTATCGATGGAAACAGTAAAAGCAGTAGTATGAACAGATGTGTTTTCAGAAACCATTAAAGGAAGATCAAGTTCTGAAGCCCTTCTTTCAGTAAGTGGGGTACAAATCAATCCACGGCCCTGAGTACAAAAAAAGTTCACTAGCTCTGGCGTAATCTTTTCAGCAGCACAAACAAAATCACCTTCATTCTCACGGTCTTCATCATCAACCACTATAACAGGTCGACCTCTTTTGACTTCTTCAAGAATAGAATTAATTGTTGAAAACATCACTCTATCAATCAGTTAGAAACTTTTTTATTTTATCCTCAGATGCAGCATCACTTGTACGATGCGGAGAATATAAAAGCAAATTTTCCACAAATTTTAATAACATATCGTTCTCAAGATTGACCAACGTACCTGTTTTCCAGTGTTTGACTACTGTTCGCTCCATTGTGTGGGGTATTATTGACACCGCTATGCGGCTGCCACTCGCATCTACATCTGCCAGTGTTAAAGAGATTCCATCGAGTGCGACAGACCCTTCCTTCATCATATAGCGAATAAATTCAGCAGGGACTTTCAGCCAAATCTTGCGAGATTCCCCTATCTGCTCAATAGTGTTTACTTGCGCTACACCATTTACATGTCCCTGTACAAAATGTCCCCCTAAACGATCACTAACTTTTAAGGCCAACTCCAAATTTACCCTATCGTTTACTCGCAATACTCCAAAAGTAGTTTTCTCTAGCGTGGTTTGAATTGCTTGTACAAAAAAAGATTTACGAGATTTTCTAATCACCGTTTGGCAAACTCCATTAATTGACACGGAATCATCAATCTCAACTTCTTCCACCAAACAAGATTCAATCTCAAACAGAAGTCCTTCATTGATCCTAACTAAAGATAAAATTCTTCCAACATCTTTAATTAATCCCGTAAACATATCGACCTCACACTGGACATAGGTGAACAAGAAAATTGTTACCTATTGGTTTAATTTCGAGAATATTCATTTTTGGACACGCCTCAATTGAAGCAATATCCGAATTAATATAATTGCTTTTGCCATTTCCCAGAAAAATCGGCGCATAAAAGAGAAAAATATCATCGAACAGTTTTTCTTCAATAAAAGTTGAAAAAATCTTTTGTCCTCCCTCAACAAGAATTGAAGTAATGCCGTCCAAATAGAGTACCTGAAGTATATTCAACAATGATCGGTTATAATTATTATAATGGTATGTCTTGATCTCATCAGAATAATAAAATAGTTCGCTCCCCGTATGAATCACAGTTGATTTGCCATCGTTGAGCATTTGCCAATGGCATGATTCTAACTTTGTCATATCGCCAAGAACTATTTTTTTGTTAGCTTTTATTACCGCATTAGAAGCATCTCTTGAATTTAAGCTCGGTAAATCAGTGAGAAATGTATTTACTCCAACTAAAATTGCCTCATGCTCAAGTCGAATTTGGTGGGCATATTGACGGCTTAGTGGAGATGTAATCCATTTTGATGAGCCGTTATCCAAGCAAATTTTGCCATCAAGCGAAGAGGCCATCTTGATTGAGATATAGGGTAAATTTTGATGCATATTTTTAAAAAAAATACGATTTAGCTGTGCCCCTTCAATTTCCAATTGACCAAGATGTACTTCAATCCCATTTTCAATCAACTTCTTGATCCCTTTTCCCTGTACAAATGGATTTGGATCTATATTTGAGATAACCACACGTTTTATGCCAGACCCAATTATTAAATCTACGCAAGGCGGAGTTTGTTTGTTGGTGTGGCAACAGGGCTCTAAATTGCAATATAATGTTGCGCCTTTAATATCTGACACTGCCCCTGAACGAATCGCGTTGACCTCTGCATGGGGTAAGCCTGGCCCATGATGGAATCCTTCGCTAATTATTTTTCCATCATTCACAAGAACAGCACCTACAAGAGGATTAGGGGAAGTAAATCCCCTTGCCTGTAGGGCCAAGGAAAAACATCTTTTTAAAAACTGTTGGTCTAATTCATTACACATATTAAAAAAAGGGGAGGACATGTTGGCCTCCCCTCTGAATTAACTAGCTGTACCCAGAAACATTAAATCAAAAAGACTGAAATCAAAGTAAAAATGACTAGTGATTCCATAAGTGCAAGGCTTAGGATCATTGGCGTCATAATCTTATCTGTTGCACCAGGATTACGAGCAATACCCTCAAGTGCAGCGGCAGCAGCGCGAGATTGAGCTGTTGTTCCACCAAAGGCCGCAAGACCTACGGCCAAGAAATAAAAAGCCGCTTTCATAAGATTCACATTGCCGGCACCAGAAGCGCCCATGGCTTCTTCAGCGAAGGCCGAACTACTGAGTAAGGCAAGAACAACAAGTAAAACATTTTTCATAGATCCTCCAATTATTTGCTTATAGTTTATTTAGTGATGATCATCATGATCGTGATGAGCCGTCGCTAAACTTATATAAACCATTGATAAAACTGTGAATACATACGCTTGTACGACACAAACCAAGAGTCCGAGACATAAAAAAACAATCGGTACTCCTACTGGAACCAAATCGGAAAAGATCGCAAGAACGCGATGATCTGCATCCATATTCCCTTTTAGACGTAAGGCCAACGACATTGGCCTTATACAATTTGAAAGAATCTCTATCGGGAAAATTAGGGCCGCCATGTACCAAAGTGGGCCTGCGAAATGCTTTAAGTAATTCACAGTTCCCATCTCTTTACAGCCTTTGATATTGTAATAGATGAAAGAAAATAAACCGAGGGCCAAGGTTGTGCTTAGGTGTCCCGTCGGAGGCAAAAACCCAGGAATTAATCCAATCAAATTGGATGTCAAAATAACCAAAAACATAGTCGCAATAAAATTAAAATACTTAGGTCCCAGCTTTTCCCCAATTACGGCGCGACATTGGGTCATCATAAACTCGCCATAAGCTTCTAAGATATTTCGAAGTGTGATGCCATCGTCGGGAATAACAATGTTTTCTACCCTGTTAAGCCTTGCCCGATATAAAACACCCACAATCAAAAGAAGAATACCAACGAGAATGAAGGTCAATACATGCTCTGGTAAATGAACATCAAAATGATGGGCCAGTGTACTTATCCATGTGAAACCACCACTGGCATATGCCATGCTTGGAAGGAGAAGTAATGGCAGTCCTTTTATTAATCCACGCAAAATCATCACTTAATCCCAGCTTTAAATTCGTTTAAGTGAAAAAACTAAAATAAAAATTTGAACGATGTAAAAAATCACCGGTATTATTACTTTATTTCCAATAAAATGTACACCTAGTGAAATGCCCAAAAAGAGGATAATACCTTTAGCGATAAAGAGCGAAATAATTCTGCCGCGCTCTTGGGTGCGCGATGCGTCCACCATTAGGTGAACAGCATTTACTAGCATAATCTGATTAATTACAACACAGATGAAAATAACCGTGTAAGCGGCACAGGCCCTGATAGTTTGCTCTACACACATTCCAACCAAATAGGGGAGAAAGGAGAGACCTAGATATTTTGCAAAACTAATTTTTTTTGCGAATAGCATACCAAACCAGCACAATAATACATTGCACCAAAAAAACAACCAAGACGATGTTGCTCACTTTCTTGGTCAATAGGCCACTGTCTACCGCAATCGAGAGACTTAAGGAAATAGAAAAAATACTTGTTGGTAGGGCAAGCGCGAAGACAACAACGTTTCGCCATTTTTTGTCAAACCTAATCATCTTTTTCGTGCTATTCGACGATTATAAATGCTGTTCAATCTTTGTTTTAATACTTCTGTGTTGGGGTATTCCCCCATCAGAGAATAGTAGAGATTGTACGCTTTCTTGAGTTCCTCCATTGTCTCATATGTATTTGCAATAAGAAATTTGGCCTGTACGATACTTTCTTTATTTGTTTCTACCTTGAGGTACTCCTTCCAAAAATCAATCGCCACAATATATTGTTTTTTGATAAAACTCATGAGTCCTAAATAATAAAGTGATTTTCCTGCAATTCTTGCATCTTGATCTGCTCCAACTTTTTTAAAAATAATTTCAGCTTGTTTAAAGTCATTATTATACAAATACGATTGACCAAGTCTTAATAGAAAGAAACTGTAGTTTTCAAGTCGTGGCGTAAACGAAGAAAGTTTTGTATAGATTTTTATGCTTTCATCGTAGTTCCTAAAAAATAAATAATTTATTTCAGCCTTTTTTTCCTCTGCTTTCACTTGCCATTTAGGGTCTTCCGAAATCTGGCTTAGCTTTTCGTAATACTTAAGCGAAGTTTGATAATCTCTTAAGTAAAGGCCGTAAAGTTCCCCTAATTGGTAATATACTTTTACTTTTAGAGCAGCGGGAACTGTTCCCTTTAAAATTTTCTCTAACAAAAAAATTGCATCATTATATTTTTGAGACTTGATTAATTCTTGCGCAAGAATCAATTCATGCTCAATCCTGGGATTGAGATTACATGCAACCAGTAATACCAATAATGAAATACTATTGAGGTAACTGCGTATTTTCTTCGTCATCTGCTTCTATTATCTTTTCAACGGCCACAACTTTTTCATTTTCTTTTAGCCTAATTAAGATAACACCTTGAGTAGTGCGTCCCATTAAAGATATTCCTGCAATCTTTGTTCTTATCACTTGCCCCTTATCTGTAATAATCATCAAGTCTTCCTTATCTGTCACAGGCTTAATCGCAATAATATCCCCGTTTTTCTCGGTTAGCCTCATGGCCAAAATACCTTTCCCTCCGCGACTCTGCTTGCGATAGTCTGAAGATTTTGTTCTCTTTCCAAATCCATTTTCCGTGATAGACAGTATCTCTACTGAATCATCAATAATCTCCATACCAATAATCTTTTCGTCTTCGCTTAGAGAAATCCCTTTGACTCCTTGGGATACGCGCCCCATTGGCCTGCAATCAGATTCGGGAAAACGAATTATTTTTCCAGAGGAACTGCACAGTAGAACATCTTTCTTACCGTCCGTGATGCGAACACTTCTTAATGAATCACCATCTAAAATTTTGATGGCGCGCAAGCCAGCCTGTTTCACGTGTCGATATTCCGATAATTCTGATTTCTTAACTATTCCTTTTTCTGTAGCGAAAATAAGAAATTGATTTTCAATATTCTGGTCTGTTCTAATGCACAAGATTTCTTTTAGATGCTCCCCTGCCGGTAGAGAGACAAGATTGACAATATTTCTTCCTTTATTAACTCGTGAGCCTTCTGGGATGGTATAGACCTTTATCGACAAACATGTCCCCTTGTTTGTGAAGAATAAAAGATCTGAGTGAGTATCTGCTGTAAAAAAATGAGTATAAATATCATCATCAGATTGGTCTGCACCCTTAAGTCCCATGCCTCCACGCTTCTGAGATTTATAGGTGTCAAGTGCCATTCTTTTAATATAACCCTTATGAGTGACCGTTATTATTTGATCTTCTTTTTTTATTAAATCTTCAATTTGGATTTCATCTGCCAACCCTTCAATTTTAGTTCTTCGCTCATCGCCATATTTTTCTAACATGTCACTAAACTCATCCTTAATGATTTGTTTAATTTCTTCCTCACTGCAAAGTATTTTTTCAAGACGCTCAATCTCCTTTAAAATCTCCTGGAATTCTTGAATGATTTTATCTCGTTCTAGACCAGTTAACCTCTGTAATCTTAATTCTAAAATAGCTTGAGATTGTTTTTCCGAAAGACTAAAACGAGACATCAATTGTTCACGCGCTTGTTGGGGTCCCTCTGAACTTTTTATTAAAGAGATAATTGCATCAATATTTTCGACAGCAATTTTTAATCCTTCTAGCACATGCGCCTTTTCGCGCGCCTTTTTTAGATCATATACAGTTCTTCTGATCACTATCTCTCTACGATGGTCGAGAAAACACTGGAGCTGATCCTTAATATTTAGAACTTTTGGAGACCCATTGCTAATCGATAGAAAAATAATACCAAATGACACCTGCATTTGAGTAGATTTGTAAAGACGATTCAAAGCGACAGATCCCATCTCTCCTTTTTTTAAATCAATTACGACACGAATTCCTTCTTTGTTTGATTCGTCTCTAATATCTGAAATACCCGTAAGAATTTTTTCATTGACTAGTTCGGCTATTCGCTCAATGAGCTTGGCCTTATTTACTTGATAAGGGATCTCCTTAATTACAATTCTTTCGCGATCTTTCCCAAGAGGTTCAATCTCTGCGTTCCCGCGAATTTGAATTATTCCCTTTCCGGTGTGATAAGCAGATTTAATTCCCTCCAAGCCATGAATTGTTCCAGCTGTAGGAAAATCAGGACCTGGAATAATTTTAATAAGTGAATCAATAGAACAATCGGGAGTATCTAGAAGATATAATAGCGCCTTGGTGACTTCCTTAAAATTATGGGGAGGAATATTTGTGGCCATCCCAACCGCAATCCCTGCCGAGCCATTTACCAAGAGATTTGGTATTTTTGTTGGTAATACCTTTGGTTCATTTAAGGAACCATCGTAGTTTGGCTGCCACTCAACAGTTTCTTTATCTAAATCCTGAAGCATTTCTTCAGTGATTTTGTTCATTCTTATTTCGGTATACCTCATGGCTGCAGCTTCATCTCCATCGATGGATCCAAAGTTTCCTTGTCCGTCTACAAGCGGATAGCGAAGGGAAAAATCCTGGGCCATACGAACAATGGTTGAATAAACAGCAGAGTCTCCATGAGGATGATATTTACCAATCACATCACCTACCACTCTGGCCGATTTCAAAAAGGGCTTATTATGATAGTTACCCATCGTGCTCATCGCATACAATACGCGCCTATGGACGGGCTTAAGGCCATCTCTGACGTCTGGCAGGGCCCGTCCGATAATAACCGACATGGCGTAGTCGAGATAACAGTCCCTCATTTCCTTTTGAATCATTACAGGAACAATGTTTTTACCGGTTAGATTAATTTCTTCACTCATTTATTCAGCCCCATTCATGAATCGTTTTGGACGTTTTTATACGTCAAGGTTTCGAACATTTAGCGCATTTTCTTCAACAAACTGGCGTCGCGGATCAACCTGATCTCCCATCAAAACTGAAAAGACTTGGTCAGCTTCGAGAGTATCCTCGATGCACACTTGAAGAATTCTTCTATTCGCAGGATTCATCGTTGTTTCCCAAAGTTGTTCTGGGTTCATTTCTCCGAGACCTTTATAGCGCTGGATGTATGCCCCTTCCTTAGCTTGCTCGATTAGTGCATTTGCTAAACTTCCAATACCTTGCATTTTCCTCGTTCCAAGTTTTTCCGACACAATTTTGAAATCACCGTCTACAAAGTTTTTAATTCCATCATATGCATTTAGGAGTCCGTTAAAATCAGAAGAATCCAAAAAGCTTGTATTCAGCTTAAGCCTTTTGGTGCGTGCTGTCGTTTTGATGGTAATTTTTAGAGAGCACTTGATTGCGTCGATATCACGATCGATGTTGAAGGTGTAGGATTTCAGCAACTCCGTCTCTTTCTTTTTAAAGTATGCACTGAGTTCATCAACGACATTTTTAAGCGCTATCGGATCAAGAAATAAGGCAGAGCGAATAAGTCCATCTTCAACTATCTTTTTTAATAGGAACGAATCAAAATGTACGTCATAAGATTTTAAACTTTTTTCATAGTGAAGATATTTTTTTACCACTGAAATGAATTCACTGGAATCAACTTCGTTTTCATTGAAAAAAATCTTATTTCCCAAAAAAGAATTACTAATTAAGAACTCTTCAAGTTCTTTATCGTCTTTTAGATATTTTTCAACCTTGCCCTTTTTGAATTTGTAGAGCGGTGGTTGCGCAATATAGATATGTCCTTTCTCTAGAAGTTCAGGAAATTGACGATAAAACAGGGTCAGTATTAGAGTTCTGATGTGGGAGCCGTCAACGTCTGCATCGGTCATGATAATGACTTTATGATATCGCAAGCGACTTATATCAAAAGCCTCTCGACCTATTCCTGTTCCGAGTGCCTGAATAACCATTTTTATTTCTTGGTTGCCCAGCATTTTATCATAACGGGCCTTTTCAACATTAAGTATTTTCCCTTTTAGCGGCAATACTGCTTGGGTTTTTCGGTCACGTCCTTGTTTGGCCGACCCACCAGCTGAATCACCCTCGACAATATAGATCTCACAAAGGGCAGGGTCTTTTTCCTGGCAGTCTGCCATTTTTCCTGGCAAACCTCCAAAATCAAGTGCTGTTTTTCGTCTTGTTAATTCTCGAGCTTTGCGAGCTGCTTCTCTGGCGGTAGCAGCATCTACACATTTTCTTAAAACAATTTTAGCGACTCCGGGATTTTCTTCAAGATATGTTTTAAGACCTTCTCCCACTAGAGAATTGACAATCCCTTCCACTTCTGAATTTCCCAATCTACTTTTTGTTTGTCCTTCAAATTGTAGTTCAGGTAACTTGACAGAAACTACCGCTGACAAGCCTTCTCGCATGTCCTCGCCAACAAGTCCAATTTTAAGATTTTTAAAAAAATTATTATCTTTTCCATAGTTGTTCAGAACACGTGTCAATGCCGTTTTAAAACCAGAAATGTGGGTTCCACCCTCGGGGGTTGAAATGGCATTCGCGTATCCAAAAATTACTTCCGAGTAAGAGCCTGTCCATTGCATTGAAATTTCAACTTCATAATCCGCTCTTACCTGCGAAAAATAAATAACTTTATCGTGAATGGGTTCTTTCGCGCGATTAATCCACTTCACGAACTCAACGATTCCGCCCTCGTAATAAAACGTTTCCGTTTTTTCGGATCGCTCATCTAACAGTATTATTTTGAGACCTCTATTGAGAAAAGCCATCTCTCGAAATCTATTCGCCAGCATATCATAATTGAATTCAAGAACTTCAAAAATTTCATTGTCAGGCTTAAAGGTCACTGTTGTTCCAGAATCGTTAGGATTTGCTAGCTCTCCAATAACTTTAAGCGGTTCGGTTGCTTTACCATGATCAAAATGTAAACGATGAAGTTTTCCATCTTTTTTAATAATAAGAGTGACAAATTTTGAGAGCGCATTTACGACCGATGCTCCAACGCCATGGAGACCACCAGAAACCTTGTAGGCGCTCCCTTCTTCATTAAATTTTCCACCTGCATGAAGTTTCGAGTAAACCAATTCGGCGGCAGAGACGTGCTCTGTAGGATGTATCTCAACAGGGATGCCTCGCCCGTTATCGACGACTGTTACAGAATTATCAACATGGATAATGACACTTATTTCACTGCAAATTCCCGCCAAGGCTTCATCTACCGAATTATCCACAATCTCGTAAACCAGGTGATGGAGTCCACGAACATGAGTATCACCAATGTACATTCCGGGACGCTTCCGTACGGCTTCAAGCCCTTCTAACACCTTTATTTGGTCAGCAGTATATTTCCTGTCAACCTTCGAAATAGAAGTTGAGTTTTCCAATGACGCGCTCCTTAAACAAGAACAAAAATTATCTATGTAGTGTATATTTCTCCGGATGAAACGAAAATGCTTTTAGCGTGTTGGATCGTATTTAAAGCATCTTTGAAGGCCTCGTTTGCGGTTGTAATGATAATTTGTTGACGTCGATTGTTAAGAAAGTTTATGAGGTTCGCCCAACGCACAGAGTCTAGTTCTCCGGAAATATCATCGATCAGTATTATAGGCCTTAAATTATATTGCTCTAGCACTAAATCAAGATGGGCAAACAAAATACTTAAATATGCCATTTTTTGTTGTCCGAGTGAGCAGAATTCGACGGCACTATAATTATTAAACAAAAGAAGATAATCATCTCTATGCGGGCCAACTGTTGTGTGGCAAATTTTTTCGTCTCTTTCAATGTTAACATCAAATATTTCTGACATTTCCTTATTTGAGCGACTGAGTGGAAGGGTGGGGGAATATTGCATTTTTAAGATAATTTCTTCGGAAAAAAGCTGTTTGTAGGTTGCTGTTAGGTATTGGTTGAGTTTTGTTACATATTGATTTCGTTGGTGTTGCAAAAAATATGAATAATCTCCCATTTGCATATTTATGGCCTTGATTTGTTCCATATATTTTTGTGGTTTTCTTTGGAGTAGGGAGTTTCGAAACCTGAGGGCCGTAAAATATTTTTTGAGCACTTTCTTATAATCTTCATTTGTCTCGCAAATCAATTCATCGAAGAGATCTCTTCTCTGTTGCGAGCTTGAAAAAAAAGGCCCTGAATCAAAAGGTCCAATAAAAAGTGCGGTTCCTTTTTTACTATCTTTCTCCTTTTTTTTCCCATTAATTAAATACTCTGTTGAGTCTTTTGAAATTCTTATCGATCGACTTTGTATTCCTTCAGTAGTCGAAATCACTGCGTTTATAGAAATATTTATATCTTCATTGTCATAACTAAGAATCTGAGAAAAGCCGGTATTTTTTTTGAAAGATTTTTTCCTGAAAAGAAAATGGATGGCCTCGAGAATATTTGTTTTTCCGTTACCATTTTTCCCAAAAATGACATTAACAAAAGGAACGAACTCAATTGGGACCGGTTTTATGTTTCTAAAATTTTCAATTATGATTTTTTGAACCGAAAGGAGCATTAAAGTTTTAACGGCATAACTATGCCTAAATAATTTGGGTGCCTGTCTGATTTGACAATAACAGGGCTGAGTTCGTTGTTTAATTCAAAACTAACATCGCCCTCATCAAGAGTAGAGAGTGTTTCCATTAAGTATTTTGCATTGAAGCCAATAACCATTTCTTTGCCATCGTAGTTGATATCCATTTTTTCTTGAGCATTTCCTAGTGATGGATGGTTTGCTGTTATAACTAATTCTTTATTCGATATTTTAATTCTAACTCCATTGCTTTTTTCATTTGCCATTATTTTTATTCTTTTAACTGCATCAAAAAGTAGATTTTTATCGGTAATCAACTTAAAGGATGTTCGTGAAGGGATCACTGCTTGGTATTTTGGGTATTCTCTTGAGATTAACCGAATCGACAAAAAGTAGTTTTCGGAAGAGTTTAACAATAAAAAGCTCTCATCTAGGGATATTTTTATTGACGAGAGATCCGTTTCTACCATCCTTTTTAATTCAAAAACTCCCTTTTTGGGAACAATAACTCCATTAATAAGCGCTTCAATTTTTTGTTTATCATCAAGATCCATTTCATATAATGACAATCTATGACCATCAGTCGCCACAGCTCTTAATCTTGAATTAACCTCTTGGAGAAAAATACCATTCAAATATATTCTTGTTTCATCGGTAGAAATAGCATGTGATGTTTTTGAAATTAATTCTCTTAGTTTTGCAGAATTAATTTCAAAAGCAGGGAGTGACGATTGAAAATCTATTTTTGGAAAATCCTCAGGTCCTAAAATAAGCAGAGAATATTCTATTAAGGCACAGTTTAGGTTTAGAGTTTTTGTTTTATCATTAACCGAAATTACTAGATTTTGATTTGGCAATTCACGAAGTATATCAAATAAGTTTTTCCCATTAACACAAAATGAACCTTCACCTTGAATCTCCGTTTTCATAATTATTTTTGCAGAGACCTCAAGATCGGTTGCGGTGAGGGTTAGCTTTCCTTCTGACGCACAAAAAAGAATATAGTTCAAAATTGGTCGAGTACTCTTTCTATCTACAACAGATAATAAAGTATTGATGGCCTCTCTAAAATGTAAGATGTCTAAGTGAATAATCATGTTGGGGACATTAAAACAGAGAAACAGAATGAATGTAAACTAATTAGAAGCCTATCTAAATGGGGCATTATTATTATTAGTATTATTTATTATTACAATGTGAAAAAGTGTAAAAAGATGATAACACCCTGAAAACAAAAGAAACAACATCTTAATATCTTTATATCTCTCAAGCCAGAATTACGCAAAAAGAGATGAATAATTGTTTTTTCTTTTTTCACAAATGGGCCCTTAATAAAATGTGCAAAAAAGCAATTAAAATAAAAGTCGTTTTCATCGTTTCGTATTCTTTTTCCACAAGTTATTCCCAAGTTATTCATTTAACAAAAAGCCTTTTTTTTCCACAACCCTAAATGTGGAAAACTAAAAAATTTCACTTGGGTCACTTAGGGCACTTTCAAGGCTAGTTATTTCTTGTTTAATAAAACCATTTAATTGAATTTCTTGTTCAATCTTTTTAATGGCATGAATAACTGAGGTATGGTCGCGGCCCCCGAAAAAAGAACCAATCTCTGCAAGCGTGGCATGCAAATGTTTTTGAACGAGGTACATTGCAATGTGTCGAGAATGTGTAATTTTTTTGGTTCGCGATTTTGACCGAATGTCGATAACAGGAATTTTATAAAAATTAGCGACCACCTTAGAAATTGTTTCAGCATCGAGTTTTTCGCTTCGCGACTTTGAAGAGAGGTTTAGAACTTCCTTTGCCATCTCGATATCAATCTCAACCTTT
>CAYHRT010000103.1:0-13758 GCA_964359085.1 uncultured Bdellovibrio sp.
TTTTCATAGATTGCTATCAAAATAGATAACTTGATTCGAGTGTTATATGTACCTTATTAGAAATGTAGACCCAAGCGATCTTAATGATTCGTTGGTCACGGGATCCATCTTTAGGAAAAACATATGAAATACCAACTTAAAGGCAATTATTTTCACGGAAAATTTCACCACCCACATGCCCATGAAAAATCACCGGATCGTAGTATCTCGCGATCTTGCCCTGCCGATTTAGAGACGATCTTATGGGAAATGCACATCCGATATGAAGTTGTTGATAAGATTGTTGAAAGCGCAGTTGAAGGCCAAAGCCGTTGGCGTAAAACTTCTATCGATGAAAAAGTGAGTACGCTAAGACGTTTCAAGGAATGTGTGCTGATCAAAGCTGAATCAATGTCAGAAGCCATTGCCCTTGAGACGGGGAAGCCATTTTGGGAAGCAAAAACTGAGATATTTGCTCTCATAAATAAAATTGATATCATCATCAACCACAGTCTTCAACGTATTTTGCCAAAACATTTCAGTGATCTTTCCCCAGGGACAAATGGACATCTCTATTATCGACCGATTGGTCCTTGTCTTATTATTGGCCCGTTTAATTTCCCCTGCAACATTGCCAATAATCAAATCGCCTGCGCACTAATGGCCGGTAACAGTATCATTTTTAAGCCATCTGAAAAGACATCTTACAGCGGGCAACTTCTTATTGAGTGTTATCATGAAGCTGGTTTTCCTACCGGAGTCATTAATCTTGCTCAAGGAGATGGTGAACTCTCAAGAAGGATACTCAAGGAAAAGGCAATAAAAGGAATTTTCTTCACTGGAAGTCTAGAAGCTGGGAAAAAAATATTGGCCAACACCTATCATGATCTTTCCAAACTCGTGGCGCTGGAATTAGGAGGAAAAAATAGCAGCATTGTCTGCAAAGATGCCGATTTTAATTTAGCCTTAAGAGAGTTAATTAAAGCTTGTTTTCTCACTAGTGGTCAACGTTGTATCTCCACGGCTATAGTACCAATCCATCGATCTCAATATGAGGAGTTTATCGAGAAGTTTCATTGCATCGCCAAGACGATTGTTATTGATCACCCTATCGTTCATGACATTGAACCCTTTATGGGGCCGCTCGTTGATCAGCAAGCGCTCGAAAATTATTTATTATATATGGGGATGGCGAAACGAGAAGGGATTGAAGAAATTATGCGTGGCAAGCATCTAGAAAGAAAACATAGCGGATATTATGTAAGCCCATCAATTCATCTTGCTTCTTCCTTTAATAAAAATTCACATTTTCTGACCAATGAAATATTTGGACCTAATTGTACCTTTATCCCTTTTGATGAGATTGAAGAAGCAATTCAAATTTCCAACAGCACTGAATTTGGTCTAGCTGCTTCAATTTTTTCGAGCGATATCAAAAATTATTACAAATGCTTGGAAGAGATTGATGCGGGTCAAATTAATTTTAATCGTTCCACCATAGGTGCAAATCCCCAACTGCCCTTTGGCGGTGTAAAAAATTCTGGAAATTATCATCCAGCGGGAATTACTACAATTGATTCATGTGTCTTTCAACTTGCCGGCCTTGAAGCCTATGACACTCAAAACATGAAAGATGAAACAATAAAAGGCGTTTCGTTTTAATACTGTTTTTTGTTAATTAGGACACCTAAATTATTTGATTTTTTTAAATCATCCTTATTCGCCTTAGAAAAATCAACATCCAGACCCGCAGCTTTTTGATAAAGACCCAAAACCTCTTTTTCCTTTAGGGCCCTTTGCGCTTTTTCTAATTTTTTCTTCAGATCCAAAATAAAAACAACGCCTTTTTTTGTTTCTTCCTCCGATGTCGACGACGATGGCACTAATTTATTTTCACGTTGAGCTACCAATCTTTCTTCCAGCTCTCGCGTATTTTCAGCATGCTCGCCCAAGTTACAAATTTCTTCCCGAGTTTCTTCATCGATTTTTTCAATAAGAAAGTCGGTTAGAGGTCGTTGGTTCGCACCATGAAAAATGGTACTTAACTCTTGAATTTCATCTGGCGTGAGTAGCCGCATTAAATGACGAAAAAGATTTGTGGTTGACATAATCCCTCAAGCTTCTTGTCGGCACACCTGACAAAAGTATTTAGCTTAAATACCCCTCCTCCTAATTTCAAGGAGTTAAGGTTACGATAAAATGACTCTCTCCCCAATATTATCAAGCATTTACACTAGACATTCCCAACAATTAATTTTATAAACTTAGCAAACATATCAGCAACTGTTGGGGCGTGGCGCAGCGGTAGCGCAGCGGACTGTTAATCCGTTGGTCGTGAGTTCGAATCTCACCGCCCCAGCCATCAATCCTGGTATTTAATGGAATCGCTTCTTCCTTATGCTCCCTTTGTAAATATCCATCATGAGTTTTCAAAGAAATTTGATGTTTCGCATGAAATGATTTGCGCGGAGTTGTCTCTACCTGCCTTGAACATTTTGCACCGTCATGAGTTTATTTCTAACCTTCAAATGTTACTTAGGTCATCAGAAGCCGCAAAATACACTCCTGTAAACTACTACTGGCACACAAGGATAGACGATCTATTAAGTGTATATTCTCTGCATCTAGAGATTTTAACTGAAGATGAGGAGAATGAAGATAATTCTGACGACAATTTAAATGCTAAAGATGAGCTTTTTGATTTTTGGGAAAATTGTGAACTCGCACAACCCTTTCAGGAGAAAATTAAGACCTTATCATTAATCGAATCATCTGAGTTTGTTCTGGCCTTGTTTGAACAAAATCTCTTAGGATTTTTTTACCTTCAAATTTCCAAAAGTCCAAACATGATAGATTCGTTGATTTATCCAATTACTATGGAGGTGGGTGATTCTCGAAAGCAAATTTACCTTTTTTCTCGCGATCAACTCGTTTCATTTGACACTCCGTCTGAAACTTTTCCTGTTGTCGTCATTAAGGATTTTTTACCAACGTTAGATAAAGTGTCCTATTTGGACAAAGGAAAATGGTTTTCTGCTGACGTTGCTCCAAGCGGTTACAACAGTGCAGAGATCGGTCCTATTAAAATAATTCATCAGGGACAGCTGCAGCCCATCCAGTATGCCGAAGCTATCGCCAGCATTTCCAATGCTTTGAAACAAATAAGAAGTGCTGATCAGAATCTTGTTAATTTCGTTTGTGTCTTTATCTCTCACTTATGTATTACCACAGAATCAACAAGTGCAATCAATGCCATTAATCCTGTTCCTGGGATTTCTCATCTGTTTTTAGAAAAATCTGATAGTATCTCTCTTGCAGTAAAAATCTTGCAGGCAAGTGCACTTCATTTTCTTAGTGCAACCTTAATGCTTGATGACTTTGTAATCGATGATAGTGAGAATATATATTTTGATGTTGAGCTTAACACAAAATGCTCTATTCTGGATATCTTGCGCAACATACAGACCTCTTATTGGCCATTTGTATTTCTTTTAAAGATTGTTGAGCCTCTATTAGGCTTGAAAGATATCGAACTTGGTCTTGGAAGATTACTCTCCCCTACTCTTGAGCTATATTTTATGTCACTTATTTATGAAGATTATATTGAGCATGCCTTTCAGACTTATAAAATTACTCAAGGTGGAAAAGACTTTTGCGAAAAATTTGTTAAAAGTACAAGAGATGCAAGTTCTAAAATTCGTAATTTAGAGACTCTTCTTCAAAACAAATTTCCAGATGAAAATAAAAAACTTCAGCAACGACTCGAGAACTTGCGGAGCATGAAAAAGAAATACTCTCTCAATCACTAACCTGACTCATAGGCCATGCCACTTCTTTCGTTTTCATTTTTAAATTTAAGAATCGAGATAACACAAATAAATAGTCTGACAACCTATTAATCAATTCGATTGAATGTGGTACTTTGCATGCGGGAGTTAATTCATAACAATAAATAATTTCTCTCTCCGCACGACGCGCAACAGTTCTTGCCAACTGTGCATAAGCTGCCGTCACATGCCCTCCTGGGAGAATAAAAGATGATAACGGAGAAAGCTCAATTTCCATTAGATCGATCCATTCCTCTATTTGCTTTACGTGCTCTTCAGTCAATGGAGTAATTTTCAATTTTGCTCGTTTATCGTATGGGGTGGCCAAAAATGAACTCAATATAAAAATGTCCTTTTGAATAGATTGCAATTGAGATACACAACTCGTACATATGGGGAACGTCATTAAATGCGCGACTAAAACACCCATGACGGCCACAAGCTCATCAAGAGTTCCATACGCTTGTAATAACTCAGAGGATTTAGAAATCTTCTGACCACCAAATAAACTTGTTAGCCCTTGATCCCCTGTTTTTGTATAAATTTTTATTTCGGCCTCCTATCAAAAAACTAGACTACATATTTCTGCGATAACTGCCACCAACACCATAGAGAACCTTAGTAATTTGGCCAAGCGAACAATGATTAACCGTTGTTAGCAGCTCCTCAAATATATTTCCATCACTCAAAGCAACTGTTCTAAGTTGTTCCAATGCCGCTTCTGCCGTGTTTTTGTGTTTATCATGAAATTTTTTGAGCCGCTCTATTTGATCATTTTTTTCCTGATCTGAGCAACGACTTAGCTGGATCTGATTCTCAAGTTGATCCTTCATATTTGGCGCAATATAAGTATTCACTCCCACAATTGGAAATTGTCCTGAATCTTTTTGCATTTCATAAAACAATGACTCCTCTTGGATCTTACTCCGCTGATACATAACCTCCATAGCACCCAATACCCCACCTTTCGCAGAAATGCGTTCAAATTCACACAAAATTGCTTCTTCAACTAACTTACAGAGTTCACTAAAAATATACGATCCCTGTAATGGGTTATCGGTCTTATTGAGACCAAATTCTTTGTTAATAATGAGCTGGATTGCCATGGCCCGCCTGACAGAGTCCTCCGTGGGAGTTGTAATTGCTTCATCAAAAGCATTTGTATGTAGTGAATTACAATTATCACTCAACGCAAGAAAAGCCTGTAGTGTCGTTCGAATGTCATTGAAATTAATTTCTTGAGCATGTAACGATCGCCCAGATGTCTGAATATGATATTTAAGTTTCTGGGATTTATCGTTCGCACCATAGCGATCCCGAAGCGCTATGGCCCAAATTTTTCGTGCAACTGATCCAATTACTGCATACTCTGGGTCAAGACCATTGCTGAAAAAGAATGAGAGATTTTCAGCAAAATCATCAATTTTCATTCCGCGTGATAAATAATATTCAACATAGGTAAAACCATTTGCCAATGTAAAAGCAACTTGCGAGATGGGATTTGCACCGGCTTCGGCAATGTGATAGCCACTAATAGAAACTGTATAATAGTTCCGAATTTTATACTTGCAAAAATATTCTTGTACATCACCCATCATCTTTAGAGAAAAATCTAAAGAAAATATGCATGTATTTTGGGCCTGGTCTTCTTTTAATATATCCGCTTGAACTGTACCTCTAACCTGCCGCATGACCTCAAGACGCTTTTCATTATTCCAAAAATCCGGCGCATCTAGCTTATTTTTTATTGCAACATTAAAAAACATTGCAAGAATAATCGGCGCAGGGCCATTAATCGTCATGGATACAGATGTTTTGGGGGAAGTTAGATCAAATCCACGATAAAGGTCATCTAAATCGTCGAGGGTTGCAATAGATACTCCGGCCTCACCTATCTTGCCGAAAATATCCAAACGTGTATCGGGGTCCTGTCCATAAAGAGTTACGGAATCAAAAGCCGTGGACAATCTTTTTGCCTGATCATTCTTAGATAGGAAATGAAATCGCTGATTTGTGCGAACTGGTCCACCCTCACCAGCAAACATTCGCTTAGGGTCCTCGTCTGTGCGTTTGAAAGGAAATATTCCAGCAGAATATGGAAAATGCCCTGGCAAATTCGACTCTCGCAAAAATTGAATGATCTGAGATTTACTGTTAAGACAAGGAATTGCAACCTTTGAAATATTGAGGCCCGAAATTGAGTTATATTTACACTGAATTTTGATATCCTTGCCACGAACATTATATGAAAATTCGCCACTCTTGAGTTGTTCAATATTTGTCTCATAGCATGCAATCTGCGAAAATACTTCCGCATCAATCTTGCTTCGAAGAGATTCAATATAATTTTCAATATCTTTACTATTTGTCAATTCAAACGCTCTTTCGCATGCTTCAATATCTGTAATTAAAGAAACTAGGTCTTTCGTTTTACTATTGTAGCCACGCACGGTCCAGGCCACATCCCATAAGTAATTAACACGTTCAGGATGAATAATCGGTGCCGTCAAAGTAGAGGCCTTAGATTTCCTGAAGTCTTTTAATGCGGAATTATCGAATCCAAGACCGAGCGTTAAATCATAAAAGAGGGTATTAACTCCATCGTCATTAAAGCGCGAAGCCACTGTTCCATATATGGGAAGTTCTTCATCACTGACAAAACCTTTGCCTGCCGCGAGCATATTTTTATTTCGTCGATACTGCTTTCGAACATCTCTCAATGCATCTTCAGATCGAGGTCTTTCATATTTATTTATCACAACATAATCAGCAGCATCCAACATTTCAATCTTCTCTAGCTGAGATGGTGCACCAAATTCGGGAGTCATTACGTAAACACTCTGATCAGCAACAGTCGTGATCGCGTTGCTTGCCTGACCAATTCCTGAGCTTTCCACAATGATGAGATCAAAGGCCAAGGCCTTCAAATATGAAATTACTTGCTTAATCTGGGGACTCAGCTCATCACCTGATTGTCTCGTCGCAAATGATCTAACAAATAGATTACTATTCGACACGCTACTAAGTCGAATTCTGTCCCCCAGCAAGGCCCCACCCGTTTTCTTCCTGGTAGGATCTATCGATACTAGGGCAATTTTCATTAGAGGGTAATAAAGCTGAAATCTCGAAATAAGTTCATCAATTAGACTTGATTTTCCGGCGCCTCCTGTTCCGGTTAGCCCTAAAACTTGAATGTTTTTTTCCTCAATATGAAAAGGCAATTCACCATTAGTTTCGATAAAAGAAATAGTTTTACCGATAAGCATGTGATCCATCGTGTTTTCAAACGAGCGAAAAGAATGATTTTCAATTGTTGAATAACGAGATCGTGAGATCATGTCTTTTACGATTCCATCAAGCCCCAATGCGACCCCATCGGCGGGTGTATAAATTTTTGTAATTCCTATTTCATGTAGATATTGAACTTCTTTTTGTGTAATTACGCCGCCACCGCCACCAAAAATACGAATATTTTTCCCCCCATTATCATCAAGCGATTTTCTTAAATAAGAAAAATATTGAATATGCCCACCCTGATATGAACTTATCGCTACTGCATGAACATCTTCTTGAATAGCTGCTGTGACAATTTCCTGAACAGAGCGATTATGACCAAGGTGAATAACCTCGACGCCTTGAGCTTGTAAAATCCGCCTCATGATATTAATTGAGACATCATGCCCATCAAAAAGGCTTGCTGCTGTTACAAAGCGTAAATTATTCATAATTGTCACCATCAATTATAGCTCTCTTAAATAATCAGTTTTCACTGCACGAAAACTATACTCCATTCTTAGTGAGATCTAAATACTTTCACGCGTTGTGATCAAGCTCCTGCTCCTCTCTCTAATAAATATTCCAATTGACACTATCATCATTATAATTGATACCCACTGTGATGATGAAAATGGCCCATATACGCCACGAATAGTGTCGGCCCTCATAAATTCGATAAAGAAACGCGACCCGGCATAGGCCATGAGATAGATCAAAATAATCTGTATTTTTTTCATGTTGCTTTTTTTGAAACCTACGCGGAAGAAGAAAAATAACGAGAGCAAGACAAATATTTCATATAATTGAGCTGGATGTTTATCTATTTCATGGCCCAAAATTTTAAGAGGCTGATGGAGCTGTTTTCCAAAGCAACAACCAGCAAGAAAACAACCAATCCTTCCCACAGCATGAGCCAAGCAAAGGCCAGGCAGCAACTTTGCGGCCATATCTATATTTATTAATTTGCAGTAATAGTTATGAACTATTGTAAATATCAGTCCAAAAACTAATCCGCCGAAAAAAACAAAACCTCCACCCATCCAAAAATTTATTGAAGTAATTACCGTGGAACTTCGCTCTGCCGAGAATATCCAAAAAAAAATCTTGGCACCTATCCAGGTCGAGATAAAAAGGCCCAACATATACATTTTAAATTTAAAAATATCAATTTTTGCTTCATCCGCGACAGCATGTGAATAGGAGTAGGCAATTCCCCAAGCAAAACCAAGAAAAAGAGGATAGGAATATATCGGAAATGGCCAGTTAAGGAGAATGGGCATCATGAATGTTTCTACGACTTCTTTTGATCGATGGAATTTTCTAGTGATTTAGTTAGAACTTGCTGTTCCTTTTTATGCTTGATTTCTAAAATAAAATCATAAATTAACAAAGCAGCTGCAATTGTAATTGCACTGTCCGCGACATTAAATGCAGGAAAATGATGATCCGCTAAATAAAAATCAGCAAAGTCCACAACATATCCCAAAAGAAAACGATCAATTAAATTACCTATTGCGCCAGCCAAAATCAGACCATAACTTAAAAACAGTACTTTGCTCTTATCGCGAGTTTTCCAAATTAGAACCACTAACCACATACAGGCAATAATAGGAATTAAAAGGAATAAAGGTTTACGAACCGTATCCTCTGCATTGGCCATAAACCCAAATGCCGCTCCTGGGTTTCGCACATAAGTAATACTAAAGAATCCTTTGATTACCTCTAAAGACTCACCATGATGAAATCTCGATTGAATCACGTTTTTGGAAACTTGATCAATAATAATTAGCCCAATAATAAGCGCGAGTAACATCAAAATTTTACGCATAATCGTTGCAGGTCCTTTTTGGGCCTTGACGGCCCTTACGCAGTACTCACAAGGAGCAAGTTACTGCTAATAGTAATCTTTTGCATTTATTTCATATTTTTCAATTTTCCGAAGCAGAGTCTTCTTGGGGATATTTGCACGCAAAGCAGTTTGGTTTATTTTTCCTTTATTACTTTTTAGTGCATGAACAATGAATTCCCTCTCAAACATCTCCTTCGCTACCTGAAAATCCATTCTTTTATCTTCAGGGCCAAGACCTATAAAATTGAATTGATAGACCTTGGCGGCATCAACAACCATCTCTTGATCAAGAACAGAATCCTTAATTCCCTTAAAATCTATTACTGAATTGCTGTCATCCTCCTCTTGGGCAACAACAGGAACAGCTTGGCGGCCCCCTTTTTTTACTGAGTCTGGTAATGCCGCTACTGTGATGTAATCTGTCGATTCAATAATAAAGGCATGCTCGATTACATTTCTCAGCTCTCGAATGTTACCGGGCCATGAAAAAGCTTTTATTAGCTCATAGGCTTCCGGTGAAAAACCTTTGATATTTAAATTATGAACATTATTAAAGTAATCTATATAATATTGTGCCAATACTTGAATATCAGAAATTCGTTCTCTTAAAGGCGGCAAGTAAACGGGCAATACATTCAAGCGATAAAATAGATCCTCACGAAATGTTCCCAGTTTGATCATTTCCTCAAAGTTCTTATGCGACGCTGCAATAATTCGAACATCGACCTTGATATCTCTATTTGCACCAACTGGAGTAAAATTCTTTTCCTGAAGAACGCGCAGAAGTTTAACTTGCATCGCTGGTGAGATGTCTCCAATCTCATCGAGAAAAATTGTGCCAGAATCCGCATATTGAAATTTACCAATTTTTCTTTCCGATGCACCTGTAAATGCTCCCTTCTCATGCCCAAAAAGTTCAGATTCAATTAATGTTTCAGGGATCGCTGCTAAGTTTATGGTTACAAATTTATTGTCTTTACGAGGACCATTGTAATGAATTGCCTTTGCAACTAGTTCTTTACCTGTTCCACTCTCACCTCGAATCAATACTGGTGTATTCACTTGAGCAAGTCTTGAAATAACTGAAAAGACTTTTTGCATGACATCTGATTCGCCAACAAATTTGTCCTCGGTATTTCCTCCAAGGCTTAAACGTGGGGCTGAAAAAGCTGACGTCTCTACTAATGATCTGGCCTTCAACGCTCTCTTTATTAATGCAACTAAATTGTCTGAAGTAATGGGTTTTTCAAGATAGTTATAAGCACCTTCTTTGACAGCAGTAACAGCATCGCTCACATTTGAATAAGCGGTGAGGATAAGAATAATCAAAGATTGATCAAACTTTTTCATTTCCTTAAGTGCCTGCATCCCATCCATCTCAGGCATATTGACATCCATGACCACCATGTCATATTTTTGTTTGTACACTGCATGGAGTGCTTCCTTGCCGTTTGTTGCCGTTTCGACTGAAAAATTATGGAACTGTAAGGCCTGTTTCACACTTTCACGTAAAACCTGGTCATCATCAACAACAAGAACTTTATGCATATATAACCCTCATTTTCGATTAGGCATTTTTTAATTTAATCTCAAAAGATGTACCCTTCCCGAGAGTAGACTGTACCGAAATTTGACCACCGTGTAACTCAACAAAATATTTTACCAAGTAAAGTCCAAGACCAGTACCTTTAATTGTATGCGTTGATTCATTTTTTACCCTATAAAATTTATCAAAAATATATTCCAAATCTTCCGGCGGGATACCTCTTCCATTATCACTGATTCTGACATAGACCCACTGCGCATCATCCCATGTTTTAAGAGTAATTTGAGTTCCTTCGCCCGAATATTTAATAGCATTTTCAACCAGATTGTGAAAAACCCGAACCATTAAATTCATATCCACTTCAATTGGATAAAGGGGTGACAATTCTAAATTCACGCCAATTTGTTTCGTATTTGCTTCAAACTTCAGTCCGTTCGTTACTGTCTCGATCAATTGATTGATGTCCTTATTGCCCTTATTAAGAGTTAGATTCTGTGATTCAATTTTGGTTAAATCTAGAATTGAGGTAATGTACTTATTGAGATCTTTCGTTGAATTAATGATCGAATATAGCCCAGTCACCAGTTCAGGCGTCCCTCTGTTCTTTTGAATAAGTACATCGGCCATTCCCGCAATTTTTGCAACAGGTGTCTTGAGATCGTGGGACATAAGGGAGATGAAGTTTTGTTTAAGACTTTCAACTTTTTTTAAAATTTTAGATTCTTCTTGAATAGCATACCGAGTTTGGTATTCAGCAATCGCGCGAAAAGGCACCCAAATATAATAGACTACAAAAATCGTTAAAATTAAATGTGTAAGATAGATCCACAAACCAAAAAGGCAAAATAGGAGATGGCCTATTATAAAAACACCAGCAATAGTCATGAATGTAACCAATAGGCCAGTCGTTGGTTTTACCCTTGAAATAACCAGGGATAAAAAAAGACCTAATATAAGGGCAAGGACGTAACTGACCCAACGAGGAACAGTCAAAATGGTTTTATTTTGAATGAGTGATTCAATAATCTGAGCATGCACTATCGCCTTTGGTGCTTTCAATTCATCTTTGTCAAAGGGAGTCAGAACATAATTAGAAGGATTAGAGAGATACTTTGGAGCAATCAAAACAATTTTATCTTTAAATGTTCCCTCGGGAAAGTTCCCTACTAACACCCTATGAAAAGGAATTTCTTTGATTTTATGTTTCCCATCAATGGGATTAGTAAAATATCGATACATTGTGAAAAAGGCATCTGCTTCGCGTACGTAATAAGCTCCAAATAAATTATTTACATCGATTGCTTGATCACCTTGGAGCTTACGGTATTGACTAGCGGTCCAAACATGCAGCGTACTTTCTCCCGAAATGCTCAACAGGGCCCGTCTTGCCACATCGTCTTTAGCAAAAAAATTATCTATATTTATTAATGCCAAAGAGTATCCAATATTTTGCAAATCCCTCGGGGGTTTCAATTCACCCCAAGCGTCCATGTCGGACCCAAATCGAAACAGACCACCGTGAGCAGTAAAATCTTCAATGGCACTCTCAAAATGAGTTAAATTCTCCATATCGGTATCAGATTCTGGCTCATTCAAAGTGCAAAGATAGTTTATTATTGCAGGCTTATCCTGATTCAATCTTTTGATCATTCTTGCATGGCTCGCAAAAGTATAGGGATACTTCTCACCGAGATATTCATCACTATCCTCATCCATATAAATGACAACGATCTTATTCTGCTGCTTTAAGCCGAAATCATATTTAATTCTCGTATCATAAAAAATTGCTTCAATACTGGAAAAAGAGTATTGAAACAGGATGACGATAAAAATCACCGTAAACAACAACGGATAGTAGTTACTTAGATCGTAGAATTTTTCATTTATTTTAATCTTCATCTATTAAATGTCACCGCTTAGTGTTGCCTGGCTTCGTAGCCATTTAATGAGAAAGTCCAGCAACTTTCTCGATTCGACAAAAGGAAAATACTTCTTCCAGATAAGAATAATTAGGATGCTGAGATTGCTCTCTCAATCTTTTCAATTTTGGGAGAATTATTGATAATTCCTGGCCTACATTTAATTCACGAGAAAGTATCCTGGCCAAATATATTGGAGGGTAACCCAAGAATTTTATCAGATTATGACGAAGAATTTTATTTCGAATAAGTGGCCCAAACATTGCGTCTATTATCATCAGTGGAAACGTAAATAAGAACACAAGGGTAGTTAGATTCGTTCTGACATAAGATCTGTTGGATTTTAATTCCAAAATAAGATTTTCAAATAATTTCTCCAGCTCATGTGTGGATAATTCGTTGGCGACCAACGTACCAATGATTACCTGCGGTCTCCCCCAGACAGATTGAATTAAAAAGATTGAAGATGGATAGAGAGGAGACAAAAAAGCTCTTGTTAATCTAATTCCAAAACGATTCGATAACTTGGAAATAATTTTTGTCTCACGAGAAATCGTCTTAAACGGACGCAGACCCATAAATAGAATCAGCCAATAGGATGAGGTCGCGACCAGTACCACGACTAACGGTGAAAGAAGGCCAAACACCACCCACCCAAAAAATTCTAAGGTGATGAAAAAATATATGAGCGAACTCAAAACCACCGCCCCAATAAAAAGAATGAAAGCACTTTTAACTTTGAGTAAGCTCAATTTTAAACCTCTGTTTTCTAGCATTATAACCATATGATTTTAGGAGGTTTTTGTAGAAATTACAAGCGAACCCCTAACGGTACATTTTTTTGAAATATTCCCTTGATTTGCAGCGCGTTAATGAAGTACATGTTTCAAATCTGAAACGTTATTAGTCTTTTAATGGAGATGATCATGAAATTTGATCGTTTATTATTTGGAACCGCAGGAATTCCCCATAGTACCACCAAAAAAGGCAATCCTATTGAGGGCGTTCGGCAAATCCACACGCTTGGTCTTGATTGTATGCAACTTGAATTTGCCCATGGTGTGCGTATGAAGGATGAAGTTTCATCAGGGCTACGTAAAGTTTCGTATGAGTTAGGAATTCCTCTCACAAGTCACGGACCTTATTATATCAATTTAAACGCCAGGGAGCAGGATAAAATCGATTCATCTGTCGAGCGCATTATCCAAACTGCTAAAATTTCAGATCTATGCGGAGCAGAGTCGATGACCTTTCATGCTGCGTTCTATATGAAAGATTCTCCCTTTGATGTTTTTGATCTAGTTGAAAAAAGTCTTAGTGTTATACAAGAACGATTGAGTCGTTTAGATATTGAAATTGAAT
>CAYHRT010000104.1:0-13189 GCA_964359085.1 uncultured Bdellovibrio sp.
CTGGCTGCCATACGATAGGAATCGACTGGCTGCATTAGGCCAGGATCGGACAACTTAGTGGTGTTTTGGTTTCTTGTGGTAGTGATTCATCGCCGGCGGCCGCGGCATCCAGCAGTAGTAGTCCTTTGCCACAGCCTGCTGTGAGTTGTGGAGGAAGTGACTGTCTTTAAAAAAATTAATTGGTGAATTATTGAAGTGACCCTATGTGCAATTATTATCAGTGGAGAGTGTTATGAAGAATTATATTTTAGGAGCGGTGTTTGTCTTGCTATGTGGGCCAGGGAATGCAGCTTTTGCGGTGACGATTGATGATGGAAACAATAAGACTATGGCATTATTTATGTATCAACTCGTCAACGGGCCAGAAGATGGTACATGGGCCAGCGGTCACGATGGTCCAACGGACGAGGATGGAAGAGCTTTGGGCTTTTTAGGTATGGTTCGTATGATCAACGGCGCAGATGCTTTAGGAGGTGGATTGACCTCTTGTGGCTATAGTGTATGTGCTGATATTCCGTCATCGGGATCTTGCTCCATGACTGAGGATATTGGAACGTTCGCCATGACTTTCGGAACTCCTACCAAAGTCATTCCAACCGGACATACTGGGGCAGATGGGTCCACCAAGTATCAGAAGAAAGTGAGTGTGGCCATTAATGGAACGAGTTTCATGATCTTTGAGTTTAATTGTTCCGCCACCATCGGCTGGATGAGGTTCACTGATCCTGATGCATCAAGCGGTGGGTCTACAGCAACTTCGCGCCATATTGAGATGTACTATGATACTAATACTGCTGCATCAACAAAGTTTGAAATGGGCATGTATTATAATCCAGCTGGTGGGATTACTGACGAATATTTCCAGGTTAAATTTCAAACCGATACCTCTTCAACCTTTGATCTTTGGCTGACGAGGTCGGCAGAACAGGCCGGTGTTAAGCAAGGTTTCAGGGTGGGAATGCGTGGAAATTCCTCAACAAAACAGGCCAGTGTTTTTATGTTTTTCCAGGATCTCGACTGGACTAATGCCAGCACGGCCCACACCGATAATAATAACATCGCTGCAACGGGAGACATTATGTGCGTCGACTACTCGGGGACGCCAACTGCGGTGGATGGTAGTTGTGCCGGCCTAAGTATTAATGCTCCGGGGGCACTGCTGATAAATAGCGGTGGTGATATGAGTATCAACAGCACAGTTGTTGATCTGATTGGTTCAATGACGGCGCTGTAGATGTAAATTGATAGTTTTCCAAGGTCCCAACCAATTGTTCATCTTAATTGATTGAGTAGTTGGTTGGGCCTTTTTGCGTTGAATGTCATGAGAAAATCATCTAAGGCACATCACGTAGCTCCCGATGGGGAGGATAGGAATTTTCATAAAAATAACAACAGCTTAGTCTGAAAATGCTTATTTTTAGCGGAGTAATAGTTGATTTTATAGTAATTTTGAGTTAACATCTTGATAAGACATTAATTTGGATTAGACAGGTTTTGTTTAAATGTATATCAGAGTTTGTGACCTCAAGACGCTTTCCTTGAAAAAATCATTCTTTTTTTTGGGGCCTAGGAGTACGGGCAAAAGCACTCTCTTAAAAAAACTCTTTGGTACAGATCGATATATCAATCTTCTCAAATCCGATATATTTTTACGTCTTTCAGAACGTCCAGCGGCCATAAGAGAGATCATTAAAGAAATTGTCGAGCACAATCCCAAGGATGATGGGCCAGTCATTATTGATGAGATCCAAAAGTTGCCCATTCTTCTTGATGAAGTACATGAGCTGATTGAATCGCAAAAAATAAACTTTATTCTCACGGGAAGTAGCGCAAGAAAATTACGGCGAAGTGGTGTCAACCTTTTAGGCGGACGGGCATGGCAAGTGGATTTATTCCCGCTTGTCTATCCCGAAATTCCACAATTTAATTTGGAAAAATTTCTCCTTTATGGCGGATTACCTCAGGTTTGTGCCTCTCAGTTTCCCGAGGAAGAACTGGACGCCTACATAAATACCTATCTCAAAGAAGAAATAAAAGAAGAGGCGCTTGTTCAAAATTTTGTCAATTTCTCTCGCTTTCTAAAAATCTCTGCCTTATCAAATGCCAAGCAAATTAATTATTCGAATATCTCGCAAGAAACGGGAGTTCCTGTTACGACTGTAAGGGCCTATTTTGAAATCTTAAGCGATACATTTGTTGCTTTTATTTTGGAACCGTGGAATGAGTCTAAAAAACGCAAGGCCGTTAGTTCGGCAAAATTTTATTTTTTTGATATAGGGGTTGCCAACTATCTTAATGGCAGAAAAGTTATCAATAGAAATTCTGACGATTTTGGAGAGGCCTTTGAGCACTGGGTGGCGATGGAACTTCGTGCCTATTTGTCCTATAAAAGAATAAAAGAACCACTTACATATTGGCGTACAACCAGTAAAGAAGAAGTCGATTTTATTATCGGAAATAGAGTTGCCATCGAAGTTAAGGCCACAACCAAAGTTATAGAAAAACACCTAAAGAGTTTAAAACGACTTTCACAAGAAGGCATCATCCAGTCTTTGTTTCTTGTTTCATTCGATGAGATCGAAAGAAAAACGAGCGACGGGATTCGAACGATTTATTGGAAGAATTTTATTAATGATTTATGGTGCGGGAAAATTATTGCGTGAAAAGAAAGATATGGGCCATATAGATCTTGCTGGCTACTCCTGAGTCCGCCCCCAACTAAAATAGATAGCTTTGCAATAGTCCAAACAACTGCTAGACTTATTGTCTGAGTATGTGTGTGAGTAGGTTAATTTTTATTCTCTTTCTATTCTTTCCAATCGCGACCTTGGGTGTGCAAGACATCTCAAGTGATGCGTTCTCATTTATGCTTGAGCCTTTTCTTGGGTATAATAAACAATCAACCACAGGAAGCGGTACTGAGGAAGGCGAGGCCAAAAATCTTCTTTTTGGGACGCGCTTGGGTGGGCAATTTGTAGGTGTTCAAACAGGTATTGACTATCGTGTCGCTACTGGAAATTATTTCACCACTCAAGGGCAGAGAAAGTATGAATACAGTCAAACTGCCTTTGGCGTTTTTTTGGGTTATGCCACACCCTTTTTGCTTAGACCTTATTTTATTTTGCAGCTCTCAACCAAGGCCTCCATTATCCCCAATAATACGGTTCGGACCTTGAGAGGGAAGGGGAGGTTATTTGGACTTAGCTTGTTCTTGTCTGTTTGTAGCTTGAATCTCGAATATCTCAGCACCGAGTGGAATAGTATTGAAGAGGGAGGGGCCACAAGAACTCTGTCAGATACCGATTCCAAAGGGGTGAACTTCAGTGTCAGTTGGCCGTTTAATTTTTAGATATTTTTAGCAAATGGGTGACCACATCTTTGGCGCTGTAGGTTCGATGATCGGCCGGAAGAAATTGTTTTAAATGAGTGAGGTCGTCCCCGGCCGTGAGAAGCGGCAATTCCTCATATCCATCGTCTTGAGTTTGGCCGACACCGATGTTTGACATTAAAGCATTGCATAGACATTTACGATTAACTGTTTCCTCAACTTCGCCACCTTTGCGAACGAAGTCCGCCACGGGTTCGGCGGGGCAACGATAGGTGATCGTGCCATCAGCACGCAGAACCGCTTGCCTGAGATACCCGACATCGCATTTTCGTGGACGAGCTTGGTATAAAGAAAGTTGGGACAATGTTCCCGCCAGAGGGGCAACTTTGAAGGGGAATCCGGTCGGTGATGCGAATGGGTCAGTAAAAACTGATTCGCTCTCTGAGGTTCCGGCCAGGCACCATTTATCAACTACGGCCTTGCGTAAGATTTCAGAGACACCCGATTCGCAGCAAAAGGCGAAGGCGGTTCCCACTTGTACGCCCGCGGCACCGAGATCCAGTGCTTGTTGAATTTTATCCGGAGATCCAAAGGTTCCTGCCAGCCAAAAGGGCAAGCCAATTTTTCGCATTGAGGCCAAATTGGCCTCGTCGCTTTTACTGTAGATTGGTTCCCCTCGGTTACTCAGTTGTAAGGGGCCGCGTGGTGGAGCATTGTGGCCGCCGGCAGAAGCTCCCTCAATGACAAAGCCATCAATTTTTCCTGTCGACTTTCGCACCAGGTGTGAGGCCAAAGTGTCCGAAGAAATGATGGCCAGAAACATCGGCCTTTTCAGGGGCAGTGCTTTCAATTTAGGAAAGACTAGCGCAGGATTAAAACTAGCTCGAAGATCTGTTCCGGCCCCAATGATCGAAACTTTTATTGAGGCCTCATTTTGGGCCGAGAATTTATCTAAGACGCCGGGAATTTCGCGGGGAATACCAGCACCCATGAGAACGTAGTCAACACCCGCCAACATAGCACCATAAATTCCTGAGAGATTTGTAGTTTGAAGTTTTTCCAGGAAATTGATTCCAACGATTCCTGAATGATTTTCTTTGGCAAGAAAGACTTCGACAAAACTGGCCAGAGCGTTGAGCCGTTGCAGAGAGAGCGGAGAATCTATTGAAGGGAGTGAGCAACGTTTATAACTCTTTCCATTCGAGCGACCATTGGGAAGAAAATAGAGCTGCAGAACTTCCTGAGCAAATTCTGCGTCGGGAAAATTCCCTATCGCACGTCTAATATCACCCTGCTGATCACCGTCTTGGAGCCTTCGAATCAAAACCGTGTTGATGCCTGTTCCGGATACGACTCCAAGTTGCCCAAGGATTGAGACGGCTTTGGCCAGACGCCAGTCCGAGACGCCGATTCCCATTCCTCCTTGAATAATGACAGGTAGACTCATTCGGACTCCTTGTATGCGAGAATCAATTTGCGCATTGTTTCACTAATTTTGAGCGCTGTTCAAGTAATACTTTTGTAAAAGAGTGAAAGAAACAAACTTATTTACGCCAAATTTTTTTTCAATGACAATAAAAGTCATATTTTAAGGAGAAAAGCATGAAAATTATTTTATTGGTGGCGCTTACCCTAAGCATGGCCAATCTCAAAGTGTTGGCAGGACATCCAGGCAGTGGTCCAGGGGACAGTAAGGAAATGTTTGATAAGCGCAAGCAGGAATTAATTTCTGATTTGGAGGCCAAAATCACGGACCTTCAGAATGCAAAATCGTGTGCTTCTGCCGCACAAGATGAACCAGCAATGCAAAAGTGCCATCAAGAGATGCGAAAGGCGCATCAAGAGGCAGAGGTGCGCATGAAAACCAAACGTAAAGAACATATCGATGAGCAGATCAAACATCTCCAGGCCGAAAAAGAAAAAATGGAAAAACCCAAATAGGGCTAGAAAAATAAGATCATGATGCTGTTTGCTTTTGGTCATTGTTTAAAGTGTAATTTTTCATTACTAGATACCTGAGACATGATTGGCTAAATTGAACTTTGGTCTTGAGATATATTGGGATTCGATGTGCGGAACTTGAACGCTGTTACGATTAAAAATGAAGATATCGGTGAAGATGTTATCCATCTTGTGAATAGAATTTTGGCGGAAGCTTTCATAAAAAAGGCCAGTGATATCCACATTGAGCCTTATGAACATTCTTTTAGAATCAGATTTCGTGTCGACGGCCGCTTGCAAGAAGTCATGAAGCCAAATAAAAATTTAATGCTTCCTATTGTTTCTCGTCTCAAAATTTTATCTTCTATGGATATCTCAGAAAAGAGGAGGCCTCAAGATGGCAGAATAAAATTAGCGGTGGGAGGTAAGGCCATTGACTATCGTGTTTCTTCGCTTCCTTGTTTGTTTGGTGAGAAAGTCTGCCTGCGATTATTAGATAAATCAAATCTTCAACTGGATATGACTAAACTTGGTTTTGAAGATAAGCAAATTGCTCTTTTCCAGGGAGGCATTCACCAACCTTTTGGCATGTGTTTAGTGACAGGCCCTACAGGTTCTGGAAAAACCACGACGCTCTATTCGGCGCTGACCGAACTGAATACCATTGATGTAAACGTATCGACGGCCGAAGACCCTTGTGAATATAACTTTGAAGGCATCAACCAGGTAAACGTTAAAAAGGAAGTGGGACTAACTTTTGCTATGGCACTGAAGGCCTTCCTCAGACAGGATCCCGATATCATCATGGTGGGAGAAATTCGTGATTTTGAAACCGGCGAAATTGCCATGGAAGCCGCTCTAACCGGACATATGGTTTTGTCTACGCTCCATACCAATGATGCCCCTTCAACTGTGGCACGCCTGTTGAACATGGGAATTGAGCCCTATCTTGTGACTGGAGCTCTTAATGTTGTTGTGGCCCAAAGGCTTTGCCGGAAAATTTGTGATGCTTGTAGGGTCGAGCATTTGATCCCTGTTGAGGAACTCGTGGCCTGTGGAATTGCTGAAAGTTTTGCGATGAAAATGAAAAACTACAAGGGAAAGGGTTGCGCCCTCTGTAATGGGACCGGATATAAAGGTCGAGTTGCAATTTATGAGGTGCTGGCCATTTCTTCATCAATTAAGGAAATTATTCTTAAACATGGAACGGCCGATGAGATAAAAAAACAAGCAATCAAAGAAGGTATGAAAACTTTACGGATGGCCGCCTTGACCAAAGTGGCCCAAGGGGTGACGACCCTTGATGAAGCCGTTTCAAATTCCGGTTCAGATAAATTTTCTTAGAAACTCAGGTTAGAAGATTTGATGTGTAAAATTTACTTAAGTTATTGTGACTTAAGGCCGCATCCTTTAATTTGCAACTTTATTTTAGAATTGGTGCGCTCAAGAATTTTTTGGAGTTGTTATGCACAAATTTCTCGTTTCATTTAGTGCTCTAACCTGCTTCGCCCAAGCTTATGGTGGCGATTGCGTTCAAGATATTTGTCTTGGCGATACTGTGATTGATGCCAATGACCGCATCGGTCTTGTCTCATCAATAGAAACGACTGTGGGGGGCAGTAGTATTAAGTTTAGTGAATCGAGTTCAGGTTATACTTACACTTCAACCTATGAAAGACTTTCCAAAAAAATAAGCAGCACCAGATTTCCCGAAGGAAGTTTCGCGCTTGACGGGCAAAATCATATTGGTCCAGTGAAAATGGCCTTTGCCAACGGCAAGGTCTACTTATCTGAAGAAAGTAGCGGCCACAAATACGTATCAAATAATATGTCTCCTGAGGTGGCCGAATATTCAGGGATTGCCAAAGGTAAATATGTCATCGATACCAATGATCGTATCGGTAAGACGTTGCATGTTTTCGAAAAAGGTCAAACCCAATATCGAGAAGAGACAACTGGGTATAACTATGTTGTCGCCAAGGCAACGGCGCAAGTCGACTCCATTGACGGTTTGGCCAAAGGTGTGGTGGCGATTGATTCAAATAAACGTGTCGGTGTTGTTCAAGTTGTATTTGCCAACCGTCAAGCCAGATACAAGGAACTCGACTCTGGATACAGTTATATTTCCAAGGACCTTGCATCAGAAACTTCTGAACTGGTCAATGGCACCAAACCTGGCATGTTAGTTATTGACTCCAATGATCGGATAGGAACGGCCTTACATCTTTTCACCAATGGACAGGGACAATACAAGGAGTCTTCAACTAATTATAACTATGTCTCTGGTTCATTAAATCCAGAAATTACCGAACTGAACGGTCTTAAGAAAGACCTCTTTGCCATTGATTCCAATAATCGCGTGGGTAAAGTTTTGGCCGTTTTCAAAAATGGCAAGGGTCTGTATCGTGAACCTGAGAGTGGTTATTCTTATATCTCACTTGAGCTATCCGCCGCTGTGGCGGTTCTTGAGAGTGGGCTAAAACCCGGGATGGTGGCGATAGATAGCAATGATCGCTTTGGCACGGTATTGCATACCTTCGCCAATCAAAAGGCACAATACAAGCAAAATGCCACTGGATATAACTACGTGGTCTCTTCACCTTCTCCTGAAGTTCCAACCCTCGAAGGTTTGTCTAAGGGGATTGTGGCCATTGATAATAATAACCGCATTGGTAAAGTCATTTATGTTTTTGCGAACAAAAAGGCCGTCTATAGTGAAAATTCCACAGGGTATTCCTATATCTCGTCTACCCTCATGAACGAAGTTCCAGAATTTGGTGGAGTGAGCAGGAACACACGTATCATCGATCCCAATAACCGCATTGGTCTTACAAGCTATGTTTTCGAAGATGGTCGCGTGCAATTTGTTGAATCCGGTACTGGTTATGCCTACATCACCAACAAACCATCCCCCGAGGTGGCACAATTAGGAACGTTAAAGGCCGAGCTAGTTGTTTTAGATGAGCATAATCGTATTGGAAAAATCGCATATTTGTTCACCAATGGTAGCATTGTTCATAAAGAACTTTCCTCCGGTTACCAGTATATTGTAACGTCGGTCAGTCCAGAAGTTGAAGTTCATGACACCTACAACAAAAGTGATGACTATAGCTCGCCGACTTATAAAGTTGGAAAAGTAAAAAGATTTTTTGCCAATAAGAAGATGGAATTTGTCAGCGAGGGATACTCTTTTGTTGTGACAGAACTTTTCTCAGAAGTTAATGAATTCAAAACCTATCAAGTCGAAGAAAAAATTGTTGATGCTGAAGGCGATGAAGGGATTATCAAAAAAGTATTTGCAAATGGCGCGGTTCAATATGAGGCAAAAAAGAAATTGGCAGATGATCAAGAGGCCAAGTTGCATATTCTTTCGGCCAAGATCTTTGCTGCGAATGATAAAGAACTCGAACTCGACCAAACCAACTGGATCTCAGGATTGGCGAAAAAACTCGAGCATGAGCAAGATAGGATATTTTTTCCAGGTTATAGTTTCATCTCGTTAGTCATTAAAGTTGAGGACTACGCTGACTTGAAAACCGATCTCATCGAATTTCTCAAAAAGCATGACGACATCATTTATGATCAGAAGCTGCGGAAGCTAGTTTTGAAATATTTGGGTGATGATGACTCAGATAGCAATACTAATCCCCCTATTCGTGGTGTAGTTAGCGTGAAACTGAATGATTCAACATACACCCCGACCTTAGAAAAACTTCTCAACAAAAAGAAAATTAAGTATGAATTCACGACGGTTGAAGAACTCAAGGCCCCGTCTCTCTCAATTACAGTCACAAAATTAAGATCAACTTTGTTTGTGCATAAGTGTCGGGTGGAGATGAGCTTCAATGGGATAGATCGGACAGCACGTGCCAATCTCACGAAGACGACCTGGTCGCTTAAAAAAACCGCCTGTGAAGCCATTATTAAAAAGGCCTTCACCATTCTGAGTTTTTAAAACAGCATTAAGAATAAGACTTAAAAATACGAAAAAAATAGGTTATAAGTAGCATGTATAACTTAGAAGATCCTTTCATAGGGCAGGAGTGAAATAATTATGAATAAGACTATCCTTTTAGATTTTTTTAAGAAAAATTGGTTGTCCCTTACATCTGCAATTATAGCGGTGATGGCAATCATAATTTCGTTGGGCTTCAACGCTAAAATGTTAGAAGAACGATTTCAGGTTAAAATCAAGGAAGAGGTCAAAATGGAAATTAAGCGAGAAATGGATACTCTCACCCAAAATAGTCAGGCCTTTACCAGAGAAGAGTTAAGTAAAACTGAAACAAAAATCGCCGAAATAGAAAAAGGTCTATCCGATTTGAAACAGCTTCAAACCGATTCTGATGGTCGATCAACTGACATAAGCACCCGTGTGGCCGATCTGCAAACAAAGCTGGATGACTTAGAACAAAAATTAAACAAAATACCAGCTCCCGTGATCGCATCGAAAAAAACTAATAAAGCTAATGGTTCGAGTAAAAAGAAAAGCAAACCCTAGCAGGGTGTTGAAAAAGACAATTTTAGTCCAGATCGGCGTAAATATCTTCCTCACGCAGCATCTCACGCACGAGTGCCTGAAGTGAGCGTGTGGACTCCGGTGTGAGACGGCCGACTATGCGACGGTCACCAGAGGCCGCAGCGGAATAAAGTCCGAAACCACCCAAGAGAATATCCATATAAAAGGCAGTGGTTCTGGTGGAGTTGTTGTAGGGACTATAGCTCACGTTGGGAAGACAGTGTACCAGGCGAGTCTTAAACGGATCATTTTTTTGCAAGCGATCTAAAATGGCCTTGATGGCGTCGTAGGCGCGAGAGCGTGTGCTTTCGTCACTATCCTGCAATAAACCAATAAGTGTAACCAGATCAGACTTGTCTCCGCTTTTTTTAACTTTTCCCAAGGAATCGCGTTGAATGGAGTAATTCGTGGAAGTCATATTGGCCCGGGCGATTTCCAGGGCCCGTGGATCATTACTTTTTACGATGGCCTCGATTAAAAGTTCCTTGGCATAACTATTACTTTCACTTTGAGCGGCACGATAGAAGGCTTCAAAAACCGCAGGAGTGCCAATATGATTGCTCAGACCGCGAATGACACTTCGTCTGAGATCAACATTACTATCCGACATAACTGCCAAGAGAGGGGGAATAACCAAAGGGCCTTTGACCTGGCGTAATCCTTCTGCCGCGGCCACCCGACCTCTGGATTGTGGGTTACTGAGGATACCGGCAAGAATAGGAACCGCCTGTGCGGCAGGCAGTTTGGCAATCGACTCGGCAGCATATTCCCGTGCTAAAGAATAGCTGTCGTTATTGGCCATCTCGGTTAATTTTTGCACCACCTGAGTATCACTGACAAACATGGAAAGCCCCTGGGCCACATGCCGGCGGACATCTTCGTCCGTGTGTTGTGTGCTAGCAAGAAAGGCCGCTTTAACTGCTGGAGAATTTGTTCGACGTAGGGAGCTGGCGGCGGCCTCGTGGCCAAGACTATATTGTGAGGTGGTCAGTGTTTCAATCACGGACTGACGGGCGGTCGGATAGGTGTGGGCAACCAACGCCTCGGCCGCGTATTCGCGGTTGAGATAATCCGAGTCCGTTCTCATGGCATTAATAAGCGGAGTTACAATCTCGGGCCTGGAGCGGTAAGTGGACCCTTTGAGGGTGCGTATGGCCTCGCGACGTGTATCGGTATGACTACTGCTTAAATTGGCCAGCAAAGTATTCAGGTCAACCGCCCACGCCTTGGGAACACTGATTGAGACGGACAGAATGAAAAATAAAATATAGACGATCTTCATGATAACCCCTTTTCCTGACAAAACCCTATAACCCGGGTGTTTTATTGCAATCACTGGGCCCATTTTGACATCCGTTGACTTCGCGAATTGGCGCACATAGTGGCCGGATGGCCGTTACCGATCCGACGCTGTCTAAAAAATCGACGGCCGGGGGGGTACAGTTATTCTAAGGGGCAGTTAGACCAGTCCTCATTCTTAAAGCTGCCGTCAAATTTCTTTAAGATATTGTTGGCGGCACAATGTCCTCGAAAGACGGCCTCTTCTACCGACGGGGTGCCGAGGTTGTTATTGGCGAAGAAAACCTGACCATAGGATTTGCGCATAATTTTCGCCAATTTGCTAAAATGGCCGGGTTTGACCACCATAAGCGAGTAGGGCCAGCGGTTGGTTTCGACTGATTCGATATCAATTTTTGTTCCCCACTTTTCTTTAATGAAGGGGCCGATATTTTTGAGCATGCCATCCACCGCCATTTTGGCGGCCATTTGATAATGATTTTCAGGAATCGTATCCTGGCGATTCTGCATCCATTCATCGGGATGTTGGAAGTTATGGTAAATGGTAAAGATGCCAAAGTTATCTTTGGGGTGAGTTTTGAAATCTCGCATGCCTTCGTAGCCTTTGATGGCGGGGTCCATCCAGCGACCTAAAATGACGTCGGTGAAATCGGTGTCCTTGTAATCGGCCGGCCGTACCCAGGTATCATAGCTGGCGCGGTAGGGATGCCCTTTCACGCGCACCACATGCACAAAGCAATGGGAATATTCCAGTCCGTTCATGGCGGCAGCCTGCTCGGGTGACTTTTCTGTCAGTCCCTCCAAAATTCGAGGGGCAAAACGCAATTGCGCGGCAAAGACCACAAAAGTTCCAGTCACCTCATGCAGTTTGCCGGAATTGACGAATTGGACTTTGGCGTCTTTTTCTCCATTGGTAACCTTGGTGACGGTGGACTGGTTTTTCAGTGTTACCAAATCAGGGCGACCTTTTAAGGTTTGAATCATCTTCAGTGAGGCCTCGCCAGTGCCGTTGGGACTGGTATAGCGTGGAATAAACTCCGCCAGATAAAAGTTGCCAAAGGCGGCGGCCGAAACCTGATCGGGTTGTCCTCCCAGGGCCGAGCGGGTATAGAGCTCTACCAACATGGCCACATCTCTCATGGGGTCTTTCTTGTCAATTCTGCTGTCACTCAAAAAATGCTCATAGATTTTCTTCGACTCATCGTCTTTTCGGGCGGCCATTCTGGCGGGTAAGCTTTTTAACCACTCAGAGGTGCTGAGCTTGTCCAGTTCTAGGTTTTTATGCTCCTCAAAAGGTTGGCCGGGAATCAATCCATCTTTTTCTTCCATTTCCAGTTCATGCTTAAAAAGGGCAAAACTGGCAGGCATGGAATTCAAGGTTTCGGCGTGCTCCCAAAAACCTTCATAGAACTTTCCATTCCATAAATAGCTATCAATAGGCTCATGAATCGGATAAGTCTGCTTGAAATTTATCAGACCGATATGTTGCAAAATAGTGGCAACCTCTTCCCCGGCTTCGGCCCAGTAGGCGGCACCGCGATTGTAGCGGATACCCCTCTTGTCCGTGTCACCCGAGGCCAGGCCGCCGAATTGCGCTTCTTTTTCCAACACCAGAACTTTTTTTTCTTTGTCGCTCAAAAAAAGTGCCGAAGACAGGCCGGCCAATCCGCCACCGATCACCACCACGTCATATTTTGTCTTGTCGGTGATGGGGGTTTTCTGCGCGGGCGTTTTTGGTATGAAGCTGAGATCATCTCCACCCCTAATCGTAATCTTATAGTTTGCGGCGATCACGGGGGAGCATAAACTCACCACCCAAAAAATAGACACAACTTTCAGCAATCGTATGAGCTGCATGGAATCTCCTCATGAAGGAATAATAGCGTTTCTATTGAGTTAAAATTGTACTCTTGAAATGAAAATTTGGTAAATACAAAAGTATTCAACGAAATTCTGAAGCTAATTCCGAACCTTAGGCCTTCATATTTCTGATCGCATTCATCGCAATATCGTGTCGTGCTTTGGATGTCTTTGAAAGCTGGCCATAGAGCTTGCCGTCTTTTTCCAGGACTTCGGTGAGAGCTTGGGTCACCCTTTCGATT
>CAYHRT010000105.1:0-12954 GCA_964359085.1 uncultured Bdellovibrio sp.
AATACTCTCATTCTTACGTGGCCAATGGTCTCAGTCTTAGATGGCCAAACACAGGTGGTTTTACTTTAGCTGCTTTGCAAGCTTGGGGTTATAATCAGGATAATGATGGCGGTGCCGGCAGTATTTTTTATCAAAATACCGTGAGCGATGTCTACGGACATTTAAAATTTGACAATAATGGGGCCAACAACAATTACGCCGGTTGGTCTCCCATCCTAAGCCCACTGGTGCCGGGAACTTCTGACCTGATTTTGGATTCTCTAACTGTGACTAATTTTGCTGAAGTAAAACTCGAAGGTACATCGTATAACTTCCATCTTTTGGGAACGCCAGGCAATGTCACAATTCAAAGCAGTGGGGTCCTGATGATCCCCAATAGTTGCTCGCCTGCGACTTTTAACCTGGGCTGTTTCCAATGGGACGGAACGATGACGGGAGCAGCTACCGGTTACTAGATCACCGGTTTTAATCATCACTCTCGCACCGCCGTTTTTAATGCTTGATCACACATCCTCGCTGCTACAGTTTTTCACCTAAAGGAATGAGGGAGATTTTTTCATGCAGCTTCGCTTTTTTTGATCCAGGATAAATAATATAAAGATGGTCGAGATTTATTAACTCTAGCGCCTTTTCCATTGAGGATGTCACTTTTGGATGATCGGTATATTTAAACTCAAAACCAAGCTTTTTGTCGGCTTTTTTCCATAGTAAATCAAGTTCTCCATTTTGGTGAAGGGCCCAAAAATAAAGATCTTCATTTTCTGCACCTATCAGCTTAATGGTTTCCTCGAGAGCAAAACCTTCCCATAGATGACCCAACTTCGGATTCCGATATAATTCATTTTTTGAATGTATTGCCATGAAGTAGTTAACCAAACCAGAATCTCTGAAGTAAATTTTCGATTGCTTAACTTGTCTTTGAATAATTGATTCATGCCAAGGTTTTAATTCTCTAATTAAAAAAGTTGAGATTAAAATATCAAGATATTTTCTTGCTGTTGTATGTGAGAATCCTAATGACTTTCCAATTTCAGATGAATTAAAAATTTGGCCATGGTACCCAACCATCATTTCAAGCATACGCCTTAAACTTTGAGAAGGAAGGTCAATTCCAAGCGTCTTCAAATCACGCTCTAAGTAGGCTTGAGTGTAGAATTTTCGCCATTGATAGCTCGCTTCCTCTGTTTTTGCTGAAAAACTTAATGGAAAACATCCCCGAACAAAAAGTTTTTCAATATTATGTGTTTCATCAATTGAAAAACCGGGGACTTCAATATAATTAATTCTACCGGCCAATGTTTCGGATGCTTGTTCAATAAGATCACGTGACGAACTGCCTAGTAAAAGAATTCTAGACATTTTTCCCATTTGATCCGCTTTTACTCGCAAATATTTAAACAATTCAGGTTTTCTCTGAACCTCATCAATAACAATCAAGCCATCAAGAGGTTCTAATGTGAGTTTTGAATTGTCTAATAGATCAAAATCTGTGGGGTCTTCCAAATCAAAAAAATGGATTTCAACTTTTTTTTTATTTTTTATAAACTCCTTTACTAGGGTAGTTTTTCCAATCTGCCTTGGGCCGATTAAAATAGTAATTTTTGATAGTTTAATCGAACGATCTAAGGTTTTTAATAGATGAGTTCTTTTGGTGTGAGACATAAACCTATTTTAGCATTTTGCATGAAAATTGCAATTTAATATTGCAGTTTTCATATGCCTGTTCATGGGTTTTTCACTTGGGGTCAGGGTTAATCCCGTATTGATTGGTTATTTCAGATACTTCAAAACAGTGTTCTGAAATGTTCTCATTGAAATCACTTTAATATTATCCGCCAAATCCATTTCTTCGCTGGTAGGAGTTAAAATAAATAAGTGATCAAGACTTAAAATTCTCTTACATGACTGCATTGATTGAGTCAGTTTGGGGCGTAAGTTGAACTTAACCTCAAAGCCGTATCTTCGATTATTTAATTCAAAAAATAAATCGAGTTCCTCACCCTGATGGGAACGCCATAAATAAAATTTATCATGAGTCAACAATGGATTATGCAGTCCAAGCATTGTAATGACATTCTCGACGACAAATGCTTCCCACGAAGCTCCAAGCTGGGGGTGATATCTCACATCCTGAATACTCAGGAGAGCATGAGCAAGTCCTGAATCTCGGATATAAATTTTGGGCCGTTTCACCTGTCTTTTGCCAATATTCTCGTGCCATGGCCGTAAAGTGCGCACCACCAGGGCCGATTGCAAGACCTCCACATACCGACGTGTCGATACCTCGGAGAGACCAAAATTTCTTCCCAGTTCCGCAAAATTCAACAGCTGCGCGTTTGAATTGGCGATCAGAGTCCAAAATCTACGTAATTCAGACGCCGCAAGGCGGATTCCGAGCTGAGGAATATCTCGTTCCAAAAATGTACGGATATAATCAATCCTCCATTGTATGGAAGTTTGATCATCAGGGGCCAGAAATGATCGAGGATAGGCCCCACGTTGCCACAGTCTTTCCCATTCGTCTGCAATAGATATTTCATTCCAGCCAAGACCTGCAATTTCCAGATAAGAAATTCTACCGGCCAATGACTCCGAACTACGATTTACTAACTCTTGCGAAGCTGATCCCAAGAGCAGAAATTTCTGCTCCGGATGGGCATCAATCCAATAACGCAAAAAGGGAAACAATTGGGGATAACGCTGAATTTCGTCAATAACAACCAGCCCCTGTTTATCGCGCAAAACAAACTCCGGCGTAAGAAAAGCGTTCTCATGCGCAGGATTTTCCAAATCAAAATAGTGATCCGCCTTCAGCTGCAGGGCCAAGGTCGTTTTACCGATCTGTCGTGGCCCAAGGATCGCCACAGCAGGCATATATTGCAATCGGTCACGTATTTTCATGAGGTATAAACTTCGTTCTTTCATATAGTTGTTAGTTTACCATGAAATTCCAAAGCCTGCCATAGGAATTTCAAATAGTCGTTTTTGTTCCTATTTCTACGCACTAAGAAAAGATAAAAGTTGGGAGTGCCAGGAGACTTATCAAAAAAACAAATTGTAGTGCTTTTCTTGGTATGATCGCGTGAATGGCCCTAATGGGCATATTAGAAAATCTAAACAAACAAGCACGCTACTGATAAAGAACCTGGCACAAAATCCGCACTAAATCTTTAACAGGCCTTGCGCTCCTTTTTTTATGGGGAAGTTGCCAAGTCTGCCGGCAGTTCAAGGTAATTGTCTTCGTTCCAAATTATTTTATGGTGAAGCTGAAGATTTTTATAGGTCCAAGAAAGGTTGGTAGGGATTTTTGACCATTTGATTTCCACCGCCCAATTTCTGTATGAGTAAAAGTCCACTTCACCATTTTTTTTAGAACTTAAAAAACCCATGCGATCAAAGTGACGACGCAAAAATTCATGGGCCATCTGCTCAGCCATTTTATCTGACTCAATTTCATTGCTGGTAAGGCCAAGCCATTTCCAGCCTAATTTGTTAAATATGGGGTCGGTGAGATAATATTTTTTTTCTTTTTTAAATCTCAAGGCCCCTGTATCTTGGTCGATGCTATAGAGCGTCCGTAAGATAAACATATCCTCGAGAACTTGTAAGTAATCGGCAATTGTATGATGAGACCCAATCTGAGTTCGCGCAGCCAGCTTTTGCGTACTCATGCTTGAACATAGACATTGCCCAACCTGAGAGAGGATTTCCCGCGCGTAATTTTCATTTTTTCCAATTCGGGCGATATCACCTAATATCCACTTCTCCATTAATTTTTCGGTTTGGGTTGTCTTGTGTGAATCACTTCCGGCTTCCGCCACCGCCAGGGGAAAACCACCCACTCGAAAATAGCGTTCTAAGAGTTCAGGACTGGAAAGTTCGGCCCACCCTGCATTTTTCCTGGCCTCTTTAAATTCATAAAAAGACATAGGCAAAAGCAGCAAGTCTTGACCAAATCCTTGACGGCCGGGCATTCGATCAACACCCATGCGAAGATCATGCAGATTCGATCCAGTCACCACGATGGTGCCGCCAAATCCTCTGTCAATTAAATGCTTCACGGGACGGGCCCAGTCATGAACGAATGTCACCTCATCCAAAAAAATAACTTTCCTGTTTTTGTAGAGTGATAAAATTTCGGCCAAATCCTTATAGTCGGCAAGATTCTCACAACTTAAGAAAAAGCAATTTTTTGGGCCAACAGTATCACATTGCATTTTGAGTAAATGCTTAAGCCAGGAACTCTTACCAATTTGCCGTGGCCCACGCAGAGAATAAAGCCCCGGTCTTAAATCTACAAACTGCCAGCGTCGCTGAAAAGGCATTTTTGTTACACCAACTAAATGTTTATCCTCTTTTTCCCATCCATTATTTTCCCAATATAATTCCATAGTTAAAGCATGACAAAAAGTGTGGGCACTGTCAATTGCAAGTATGGGCAGTAATTATTACAACTATGGGCAGTCTATAATTTATCACCAGACACGTGCACAAAGTGAAGATACAAAAAGGACCGGCGCTTTTTATGTTGGGGCGAAAGGCGAACTGACAGCAAGGGCCGCATTAATAAGGCTTAATTATGGAGGTAGGCGCCGAGAATCATCATAATGAGATGGCTTGAGAAACCGTAGCAGGCCTCACCTTTTTCCATCTTGAATTCAACCGCCTGTCCATCGACATCCGTTTGATAACTTGGATTAATGAAATGATTATTTTGAAAATCATCGGCGGATATTTGCACCACATAGTCCTTTCCACCTGCAGTCATTGTAATCTGTTGTTGTGCGGGGTCGATCTTTTTTAATCGAATTTCTGTGTTAACCAAAACACCATCACTTGAGTGGGAAATAGTCCCGCCAAAACCATCGGCGAGCTTACCAAAGGTAGTGCGCATAACTTGAGCGTGTTTTTTCATTATGAGTTCGGAAGTAAAGGTTTCTTCGTCTTTGTTACCAAAAACAACAAAATCTTTAATTGATCCCGCAATGGCATGATCGTAAACTTTAAGATCGATATTAGTTCCCTTTATACTTGACAGTGAATGGTCATCGGCCAAAAGCGAGAAACTCAAAAAAAGACAAAGCAACATGACGATACTTTTCATAAAAAAATCCTTTTGAAAATATTTTTGTTAGCTTGAGTTGTATATGGCAAATAATAGTTTGACAACACAAACATAGTTAATTAAGTTGGCACACAGGTCGATCTCTCCCAATACGACCTTCTTTTTCAAGTGTTGTTAAATCCATGGCACTGACTTCACACACCAGTGCCATGGATTTTTTTAAATGGATCACGAAGCACAAATATTATTTATAATAGCTGTATTCAATTGACTTACAAGAAATTTTTATTCTTCTTTCAAATTTGCCTGAATCCACTCTAGTAGAAACTGCTTCTCCGCTGGCTTAAGATCATAACCAAGTGGCATATGGGCGTCTCGATCATCAGTCACGATCCTGTCCAGCAATATCTCGAAGGTTTGATAACGCGATCTTTGTATTCCCTGTGAATTGCGGTGGGGAAAAGTCAACGCACTATCGCTATCAGAAAGAGAAATCCAGCGACTTAAATCCAAGGCCCCGAAGCGAGGAGAGAAATCACTGTGGCAGGTGGCGCAGTGATTTGCAAGAACGCATGCTATCGATTGTGGGGGGCCATTTGGCCGTGGATTCTGGCACTGAATATCCATAGGGGAGCGGATGACTTTGACTTCGATGGAATGTGCAGTAAAAAGAAATGACATAGCTAGAAAAATCATGAGTGTTACCGGGACAGATTTAACTTGATTCATTCCAAACTCCACTTCCTTACGTTAATTGCGATGAAGGTTATTCTTCTCTCTTTCAATGAACACCACATCGCTCTTGCATGATCAGGTGTTCAATACCAAATTTTTCTCCCTTTAGTTATCAAAGCTCATTTTCTTGCCTTCGAAATGAGCTGAAAATATATTTCAAGGATTACTTCTAATTCAAGCTTTGAAAGGGGTTTCTTTGTATTCTCTGTAAGTTGTGCAACATCTTTCTCAATTTGGGAAAGGCGCAACAGCAGGTTAAGACAGTTTCTTTTTGACATGAAGTTCTTCTTTAGTTAAACCACTGTTTGACTTATCAAGCCTTTGTTTGATACGTCAAACATTATTGGGTAATTTGAAAAAAAATGCAAGAAGAAAGTAAATAATATGAGAAAATCTTACGACTCCGAAACCAGTCGCCACTGGAAAAATAAACTTTTGGTGATTTGACCAGGCGAGATGATAAATTTGGCGAAAATGGCATCACAAGGGCAATAATGTGAACGCTCTCCAGGATGAATGTCTTTTTAGACAGTTAAGAGCGACAGGTGCCAATGGCTATACTGACAAAACACCTGGCACCCATCTCGCCCATCTCGCAGGGCACCTCTAAAGAGGCCACTGACAATAAGGAATCTTGATACTGCCACTGGAGTATTTATTCATGAGACGGTTATGGGTAGTAACATCATCCACGCCCACTCCCGTGATGGTATAGTAGCTCAGGGGACTTCCGTCGTTGGGTATGCCTGGAAAACGAATATCCACTCGGGTGGATCGGTTCGACACCATGGCCGAGACCGAGCTGGCCTCGAAGATGTCATTGGTGTCTGAGCGCAAGGCCCAGGAAAGAGTTCCGCTCGATGTATTGAGAATACGCCAGCGCCCACTGGGCATCTGAATGGCCACCACCTGATGCCCGTCCATCTTATTCGTGTAATCCCTCCAACTAACATCCTGCTGGGGGCATGCGTACTGATAGTCATCGTACTCTACCGTCGTGACATAGTACATGGCAGTGAACAAGGGGTAGCTTTTGGCGACATCCATAAAGACGCGGGCGGCGCCGGTACAACCCGCAATATTCAGCGTTTTGTAGGTATAAAGATCTTGCGCCGTAAACATATGATAACGATCCCAGAGAAGCTGGTCGATCACATTGGTCTGAAGTAAGCAGGAACAAACCTTAGTAGGCCCACAATTGGCAAAACGGTTTATGCAATGGGAATCAAGCCAGGCGGCACGCGGGAAAAAAACATTCCAATAAAGAGTGGAGGCCATGCCACTTCGGTTAAAAGGCATCCGGATGACACTTTCAACATCACTAGCACTCACAGCATTGGGATTATCAATGAAAAAAGGATTTGAGGCATCGTTGGTGTACATCCGATTAAGGTTTGCCTGAATATTATTAATCAAAGTCAGATAGGCCGGATCAATGTAGGTGGTCTGCGTTGTTCTCATCGTAGAAATCTTATCAACTTTAATAAAAGTAAAAGTCACATTGAGATAGACAAATAGAAGTGATAGCAGCGCCACGCTGACCATAAGGGGATAACGGAATTTTCGTAAATACTCTTTCATACAGACCTACTGGTTACCGGTTTCATGAACTACTCTTCACCTCATCTAAAATTATCTTATCGCATTTTGTGAGATTTTGTTGACTTATGCTCACAACCCATCGTAATTTCAAAGCGTTATAGCATATTCAAGTTTCTCTGCTGCCATTTTTTTAGGCCACTCTAAATCCTTAGAATTACCTTGTTAAAATAAGGCAATGTTTGTAGGTTGCGCACCTATGAAAACTCAATTTGCATTTATTTCCGTTATCCTTTTATCCCTCTCTTTTCCCCTTATGGCACTCGAACTGGATCTTGATAAAGATCACGCCGTAACTGCAGTGATAGGAAGTTCAGGAGGTGAGATCAGAACGACGGATTCCAAGGGGCAAAGCTATACTTTATCCATTCCCGCCAACGCTCTCAGTAACGATGTTAGCATTTGTTTGACTCCCATTTTAGGGGAGAGTGGAATTCCGCTTTCTGATGGAGTTTTGGCAGCGGCCCACCTTCAACCAGAAGGCCTCAGGCTTCTTCAACCGGCAATCCTGACCATAGAAATGGCCCAGGCCTTACCGATCCCGAATGAAATCCCTTTTGCTTACCGATTAAGCTCAGGTGAATATCGCGCTCAAAGCATGATGGTCGTAGGAACAATCGCCACTTTTCCTCTCATGCATTTCAGTGGTTATGGAGTGGGTCAAGGAACTACAGCTGACTGGGCGATGGTGCGATCACAAGTCGCACGAGACACGGCCGAAACCCTCCTTCATGATGTCGCAGTTGTGCTCAAAAATAATACCGATGGAACATACGGACCTTACGAATACCAGGCCGCTCTTCTCGATATTTTTAATCGTCTTGAGGCCGGACCTTACGCTGATTTGGTGAATTCCTTAGGCACAGGACCTAACTGCACGGCGGAAAGATCACGCATCTTTCAAATAAATTGGATTTCTCGTCAGGCCACACTCCTTGGGGCCGAGTGGCCCGATCCTGATTACAAAAAAATTGAACTGATTTACGCCCGTTGCACGAATGTGCTCGAAAAACTTTGCAGCGATAATCACGATCCTGCACTGATGAATAACTTGCTCGCACACAGTCATCAAGCGGCCGTTATGGGTATGCATAATGTGGCGAAAGATGCTCAAGATGCCGCCCGACGCTGCGGAACTTTTATGGTGGTGTTTAATTCCAAGATCGACATGTTAGGACCTCTTCCAGGCTGGACTCGGGTTGTTTCACGCTTTCTGACCAGTTGGTTGGATGAGCTTTTCCTCGGAAATGAAGGTGAGAATCGTCCCCAAGCGACGGAAGGAACCGGCGCTTACAAAGCTCCAGGCACTTGCTCGGCCAGCTGGACTATCACACCTGAAAAGGTGGTTTTTAATCAATTGCAAGTAAATTACCAATCAAGAAGCGGTGAAGGCGATTACGACGCTCCCTTTGAGCAGGCCAGCGGTGACATAACGGACTTTAATCTTCGCTATAGTCCAGGGCTCTCTAATGAAAATTTGTACTTTCACTGTCCCCGCGTGCCGCCCATCCTTGTTGCCAACCAGATATGGACGCCGGGATTTTTTCCCTTCCATGTAAACGAAAGACGGGCCGATGGTTTGCTTCGAGCACGAAATTTTACCATGCACCCATTGGGTCAAGCGCTCGTAGCAGAAAAAATTTACAAAAACAGTAATGCCAATACCTCGGAAGAAACTAAAATTGAAATTTTCCATAATCCTGGCGCAAAATAAATCTTTATCCAAATGATGAAAATAGCTTCAGACTCAACTCGCCTTGAAAGAAGACTTGGCCCCCTTGATGCAGGGACCTTGGTCGTCGGTACCATTATCGGAACCGGTATCTTTTTGAAAACTTCAACGATGGCCCAGCATTTGGGTTCTATGAAAATGGTTATGTTCGCCTGGATTTTATCGGGAATTCTCTCTTACGCCGGGGCTTTGACTTACGCCGAGCTTGCGGCCAGATTGCCCGAAAGCGGCGGCGAGTATGCCATGCTCAATCATGCTTACGGGCAACGTTTCGGTCATCTGTTGGGTTTTCTTTTCGGTTGGATGCGTTTTTGGATCGGTTCGCCCGGTTCTATTGCCGCATACGGAGTGGCGGTGGCCACTTTTTTGACCGGACTCTTTCACGTCGATAGCATTCCCGGTGGCAGACCTCTTATTGCGATTTTTTTTATCGCGCTTTTTTCCGCGATTAACTGCTTTCAAGTTAGGTTTGGTGCCAATGTTCAAAATTTTCTAACTTTTTTAAAAATGATTTTGATTCTCGGGCTGGCCTTGGGGGCGGGCCTGTTTGGCACGACTCCCGATGTGGCATTGCCGTCCCTCACTCAAACCTCTACCGCACTTTCGATGGAATCAGGAATCAGTGCCTTCGGCATGGCCATGATCGCCGCCTTGTGGGCCTTTGACGGTTGGAACAACCTCCCGATGGTGGGAGGGGAAATTCGTGATCCGCAAAAAAATATCCCCATCGCCCTTGGGATTGGGATGTTAGCGGTCATCACACTCTATCTCTCGGTCAACTGGGCCTATTTTCATGTCCTCACGGTGGAGCAGATCCAATATGCCCATTCGAGTGCCCATCGCGAGGCCCTGCCGGTAGCGACGCTTGCCGCCCAAACTTTTCTGGGCGACCGGGGAATTCCGGTCCTTTCTATGGCCTTTGTGGTCTCGGCCTTAGGGGCCATGAATGGTTCCATTTTGACTTGTGCCCGCGTTCCCTACGCCATGGCACGGGATGGAGTCTTTTGGCAGAAGTTAGGCCAGACCCATGCCAAAACGCACGTGCCGATTTGGTCGATCATTATCCAGGCCGTCATCGCATGTGCCTTGGCCTTGTCGGGAACCTTCGACCAGCTGACGGATTATGTGGTGGTGGCCTCGTGGGGATTTTATATTTTGGTGACGGGTTCTATTTTTTTGATTAGAAGAAGAGATCAAGAAAACAAGCCGGCCTATCATGTGCCGGGATATCCCGTGCTTCCCTTTCTCTTTATGGCCGCAGGACTCTTTCTGATGGCCAATTCTCTCTTTCGGAATCCCATGGAAGGACTGATCGGCGCAGGCATCATCGTCGCAGGTATTCCCGTCTACTTCTACTTTCGCTTCAGGAGTAACTGATGCTTTTTTTATTTGTTTTTTTCATGCAGACCGCACGTGCCGATTCGTGTCCCCCCGACATGCTAGACTTCGGCCATTTTTGCATGGACCGCTTTGAGGCCCCCAACCAAAAAGGAATCAAACCCTTCGTGGCCCAAACCGCGACAGATGGTGAGGAGTGGTGCCGTTCCAAATCTAAAAGATTGTGTAAAGAAAACGAATGGCTTTGGGCCTGCGAAGGGGTCGAAAAACGCAAATATCCCTACGGACCAAACTATCTACCGGGTGGTTGCAATGATCAGAAGATATGGCGTTCTCCTAACTGGTCCTTGATTCAGCAGTACCCTGGCCAAGCCGGGACCCGTGAGGTTGTCCGCCTCGACCAGGCCGAACATGCGGGGGCCTTTTTTGAATGTACTACTCCTGAAGGTGTCTACGATCTGGGTGGAAATGTTTCCGAGTGGGTCGAACGCACTGAACCCCACACCTCGCAGTTTAAGCATGTCATGATGGGGTGTTATTGGTCGGGTTGTTATGCCGGTCATCGCGGTAAGGAATTTTCTATTTGCCGTGGTGCCAATGCCGGCCATCCGGGAATCCGCGGAGAATTTAGAACCTATGAGGCCGGTTTTCGCTGCTGTCGGGGATAGTGCATACTTCGAAGAATCATGGCCATAACAGGAAAAAATCTTCCTCCATTTTATATAAATTTCGTGAATTAATTACAGAGTTGATAAAATTGCGCCCGCATTATGCTACATACACCAACACAAATCGCCCGTCACAGGAGAACCTTATGTTAAAATGTCTTTGCATGGCAGTTATTTTGGTTGTCACAGGTATTTTGTCTGAGAATGCCATGGCCAAAAACTTTTACAAGGCCAGCGTCAGCTTGAAGCTCACCTATTCCAACGCCTTTCAAAAGACTCAAACGCTTGAGAGTAAAAGAGCGCATGTGGTGTTGTCGGACGACTCCATGAACTACAACGAGTACGGAACTTTTTGCCAGCTTAAGATTGACAGTAAAATCTATCTCTGCCAGGGGAGATTTAACAGCAAGAAATCCTACGTCTTCAGCTTGAATGAAGAAACCTTGAAGCAAATCCTTCAAACACATTTTAACTTATCGACAAGTACGATCTTATCCATGAACCTGACATCAGGTTATAGCATTACGCGCTCATGGAGCGGGTACGATGGAACAGACAGAGTCACCAAACTTCAATTTCACACTGATAAGAATGAAGAATCATATCACTTGATCGCCACCGCCCGAAAGGCGCATCTTCAATAGGGTGAGATAATTTTCCTGCAAAGTTGAGGGTTTACCACGCCTTATAGCTGTGTTTAAAAGGTCCGATAAGACTGTATGGTGTTGTTTCTTTTTGCCATACTTTTAGCTCCTTACGCCATCTCCGAGGACATGGCAGCTGACGGGCGTATCTCCAACCATTATCAAATGCTGATGGTGGATGAGTACGCTGGGCTGGAGACACAAGCTGTTTTTCCTGAGGGCGATGATACTACCAGAATCGATGTTCCCGATGGTGAGGGAGGCCCGGGGCCGGATCGCTCAGAGGCAGCCTATGTTGATAGAGTCAAAGAGGGTGCCGTGACAAAACTCTACTATCGAATAGGCCCATTGCGTGTGCCAGTACCTGGTAATGTTTTTAGGAATGATCGTTATAATTTAAAAGAGGCCATCTTAAAAATTGATCGTGCTTCATTTCCTAAGTTTTACCCCAAATATGAAAAATTTATCGCTGAAATGAAAAGCATGGTTAACAACGCTCACTTCAATCGGGATTTACGGCGCGAAACGGTGGATAGCATTGTCTCGAGTGATATGGCCCTGGAGTATAAAAAGGAACGTTTTCACTACTTCATTCAGGGGATGGAACGTCGGGCGAAGTTGGTGGGGCATACCCCAACCACTCACGGAGAGCCACCAAAACAAGTGGCATCGTGTGGACCCAATAATCGATCGGGCTATGCCTTTTCGCTCATTCCGTTTAAGACCGGGGACCTGGATGCCAAATGCAAGGAGATGGTTGACCGTGGCGTAGCGGCAGGGCATGACAAGATGACTTTGCATTTTCCCATTCATTATTCAGGCGGGCATTCAGGTGGGCGCGTGACGATCCTGGGCAATAGTCCAATGCGATATGGCTGGGACTATCAGTATGAGGATGCGGCGGGAATAGGGAAGGAAGAGCTGCACCGTTGTTTGGATTATGTCATGAAGGCCGGTCTCAAGCTTAATTTTATTCCCCATGCTGAGAGCATTGTCACCATGAGTGCCAATGGTGAGGCAGAGTGGAGAATTCGATCGGATTTACCACTGGATGATAAATATTATGCCAAGGCCTATGGCCCGCTGCTTGAGTACATGAATAAAAATAAAACCGGTTTGCGGGGAAAAACGATTAATGTTTCAGCAGCAGCCGAATTAGATCCAACTTTTTTG
>CAYHRT010000106.1:0-12840 GCA_964359085.1 uncultured Bdellovibrio sp.
GACTGGCTGAGTTACAATGATATTAGTGTGGCTGCATTAGGCCGATATCGGACAGCAGGTAGGCAAAACTGTTTTATCAAAAAGACTTCGAGATAAATACACCTACTTAAATTTTGATGATCGCGAAATGCGTAGCGATATTATGCGTAAAACATGGGAGCGAAATAAGCAACTGGTGATTTTAGACGAGCTTCATAAGATGAAAAAGTGGAAGCAGTGGCTGAAGGGGCATTATGATGTCGAGGGAATCGAGAATCCAATTCTTGTTACAGGTTCTGCTCGTCTTGATACCTTCAAAAGAACAGGCGATTCCCTGGCAGGCAGGCATTTTTTAATCCATCTTTTTCCTCTCTCTGTAAACGAAGTTGATTCCAAACACGCCAAGCAAGTGGTCAGTCAGTTTTTAAAATTCGGACAATTTCCCGAACCTTTTTTAAATGCAAATGAGATCAAGGCCCGACTATGGCGGCGCACGCACCTCGATATTATTATCCGTCAGGATTTATTTGATCTTGAGAAAGTCAGAGAACTTGTAGGGATTGAGAACCTGATCGAGCTTCTTGCAGAACGAGTCGGGCAAGGAATCTCCTACGCCAATTTGGCGCGAGACCTGTCCTTTGCACCTCCAACAATTAAAAAGTGGATTGAAATATTAGAAAATCTTCATGTTATTCATGTTGTGAGACCTTTTTCACGCAATTTGTCTAAGACGATTATTAAAGAACCAAAAGTTTACTTCCATGATCTTGGGCATGTAAGAGGAGAGGCAGCGAGGCTTGAGAATCTTGTGGCCAATCATTTATTTAAACGGAACAAATTTGTTGAGGATACAACTGGAATAAAGTGCAAGCTCTATTACTATCGTGACAAGGAGCAGCGCGAGGTCGATTTTGTCATTGAAGAAGAAAAAAAAATCACAGCGATCTATGAAATCAAAACAGGTGATGATGACTTGTCTCCCTCTCTTCTTTATCTGAAAAACAAATGTCAAGAATTTCGGGAGTTAAAGGCCTATCAGCTTGTATTCCACCTAAAGAAAGAAAAAAATGTTCAAGGGATTCCAATCACGGACCTCTCGCAATACTTGACGACACTGGAAACCTAAAAAACCTGAGTTCGGACTTAGGTTAAATTACTCGGAAATTCTTGGAGAAAATTTGATTTCACCCATACCATCTTTTGTGGAAGAGCAATCTCTCTGTATATTTATCGATTGGAAACATAGCTAAATAAGCTTCAAGCGAATTATTGATATTCTTTTTGAGAAAATTAAGAACATTTGTATCGATCATTACGATTTCTTTCATCAAATTATCCAATAACGCCTTATTAAGGCGGTGCTGTTGCATGGGCAATTTGAGCCTATTTTTTAGAATTAAATCTATCTTTCAACTGATTCACCATTGTCGAGTCAGCCGGAAAATCTTTAGGTGAATGATATTTTTTAATAGTATTGGGGAAAATTAAAAAAACACCATCACAGACGTTAAAATCATTGAGTTTCTGGAAAGAAAAATTAAAGATCTTCTTGTCTCTAAAACTTGAACTTTCTTTGATTTGTTTAATCGCCGGAACCAAATCCGTGTCAGATGAGATGATGTAGGCATCATCATAGCTATTATGAAAGGCATCAAATATCAAATCCGTTGCTAGCCTGACATCAACTCCCTTTTCTCTTGGGGGGATAGATCGATCCGCTGGAACAAGGAATTTGCCTTCAATGACTCTTACACTTTGAGTTTTTTCAAGATGAAGAAAAAAAGCTGCATCTCGGCCATGCTTATAAGGGTCTCTTTGCTGAGGGTACTTAGCGCCATAGTATTTGACGTTTTCAAGCATCTTTCCCTTCGCGAGAACATCTTCGGAAAATTTTTTGAAGTTGATATATCGACTGTCGAGTTTGCAAACTGTTTCGAGCTGGTGATGGAAATTCTGTCCATCGATGTAAACAATCGCCTTCCTAGTCAAATAAGCTCCGAAAATAAAGAGGCCTCAATTAAGAGGCCTCTAATTCCTGGCAACCTTGGTCGCTCAGGGTTTCAAACGCTATTTTCTTACTGCTTATCGTATTTCTTGTAAAGTAACTTTACCTTCAACTCCTAACTTATAAAATAGAGATTTCTGAAAAAAATGTCAATACCCCTTGACCTAAGTGGTCGGATATTTACACACCTCTCAATCTAATAGCTTACCAGTATATTTAGTAATATAAGCTCCTTAACCAGCTTGTATTAAGAGTAAAAGCAGCAGATTCCCGAGTGAATTTGGAGCATCTGCTGCCTAGTGGGACTACTTCAATTCAAAAATGCTCACCACATTCCCGATAACCTCCGCCTCACTAGGCAGAATCCTGAGGGAATCAGTGGCACCTTTTTCATCCACTCCAGCGACGCGAACGTAAAACTCCTACTATCGTGATAAGGAGCAGCGCGAGGTCGATTTTGTCATTGAGGAAGAGAAAAAAATCACAGCGATCTATGAAATCAAAACAGGTGATGATGACTTGTCTCCCTCTCTTCTTTATCTGAAAAACAAATGTCAAGAATTTCGGGAGTTAAAGGCCTATCAGCTTGTATTCCACCTAAAGAAAGAAAAAAATGTTCAAGGGATTCCAATCACAAACCTCTCGCAATACTTGACGACGCTGGAAACCTAAAAATCATTTTTTGAGGGTATTCTTAAATTATTCGGAAATTCTTGGAGAAAATTTGATTTCACCCATACCATCTTTTGTGGGAGAGCAATCTCTCTGTATGCCTTGGATAAATTACGAAGGTCTGCGGCCCATTTGACCTCCAGGGCCCATTCATCTTTAACATAAAAATCAATTTCCCCTTTTTGCGAGTGATAATATCCAATGCGTGGATAACGTCGATAAAGTGTTTCATGGGCCACGAGTTCAGCCAATTTTGCCTCTGAATCGATGGGATGGGGTATTTGACACCACTCAAGTGCAATCCAATAAAGTAAGGGATCAGAGAAGTAAAATTTTTTTTCTTTACGAAAACGGAGTGCCCCGCTGTTAGGATCTATCGCGTAAAGTGTTCGGAGTGCAAAACAATCTTCTAGAGCAGCAATGTACTCACTGGCGGTATGATGGGAGCCCATCTGTGTTTTGGCAGCAATTTTTTGAAGGCTAATTGGCGAGGTGATCGTGAGGGCCAATTGACCCATCATTTCTCGCAGGTATAGTTCTTGCTTGCCACAACGAACAAAGTCCCCCACTAACCAACGCCTATAGGTCTCCTTCGACTGAACAGGAGTGTGACCCTCTTCTCCCGCTTCTGCTAGTGCGGTTGGAAAACCACCAATTTTAAAGTACTGAGACAATAATTCATCACGAGACAGCGGTTTCCACTTAGCATCAATGCGCATTTGGCAGAATTCATCAAAGGCCATTGGCAATAGCATAAATTCACCGCCAGCTGCAAATCGTCCCGGCAATCTGTCAGCGCCCTTTCTTAAATCCATTGAGTTTGATCCAGTGATCACCAATATTTTAAATTCACCACGATCAAGTTCATGTTTAATGGCCCGAGACCAATCTTCAACAAAACTAATTTCGTCCAAAAGCACAACGCTTTTACCGCGAATCAGATTGAGAGTTTGGGCAAGTTCCATATGAGTGCGAATATTTTCGCAACTGAGATAGAAACAGGATTTTGGATCTCGTTGGGCGTGATAACTTAAAATTGATTTCAGCCAGGAACTTTTTCCAATTTGTCGCGGCCCACGAATAATGTACAGGCCCTTTTTTTCGGGGATAAAGGGAAAAATTCGACGAAATGGCATCAAACGAAGCTTCGATAGATGGTTATCCGTATTTTCCCAATTAGTATTTTCCCAAAACAAATCCATTAGTTACAGATAGTGCCCAAAATCGGGCATTGTCAAGCCCAAAATCGGGCAGTAATGCTTCTCCACCTGGCAGGCTAAATAAAAAGTGTTGTTAATTCTAAAATTTTGAGCAGATTCGGCAAGTTCTTCCAAAACGCCAAAAAAGTTGGGCACAATTAAAGAAAACTCTTGAATTTCTCGAAAAGACATAGGTAGAGGCCCCTAGGCCTTGGTAATGAGTATTTGAGGTATTGAGGTATTATGGTTTCCGCATTGCTTGGACTTATTTCAGCCATCACCATCACAGTGTACGCGTGCTTTTCTACCAGCGGAAACCATACCATCTATATGGATCGCATGAGCGTTTTGATTGTCGTCGGTGGAACTTTATCGGCGGCGTTCATCACCTTCAACTTTAAACAGCTTCGCCATCTTGCCTGGAGTCTTACCCGCGTTTTCACGCGTGAAACGTATCATACTCCCGATATCGTTCGAGAGATGGTGGAGATCTCAGACCAACTCAATAAAAATCCTGCAGTGGTAAATGGACTTATCGATGGCGCATCTCATCCTTTCATTAAGGATGGTCTACGTTTGATCGCCAATGACTTTGATGCCACTACCATCGAAAGTATTATGGTTTGTTCCATTACTGAGAGAAAAAATGCCCATTTGGCCCATGTGGATATTATGCGCGCTCTGGCCAAGTATCCGCCGGCATTTGGTATGATTGGAACAGTTATCGGACTGGTGGCCTTGTTACAAAACATCAGTGCGGATGGAGGCGTGGCCAAAATCGGTCCTAACATGGCCGTGGCCTTGATCACCACACTCTATGGTTTGTTAATTTCCAACTTCATTTTTATTCCGATGGGTGAAAATATCTACAATAAGGTTAAACGTGATACCCAAATTCGACGCATTATTATGGAAGCCATTTTGCTTATTCGTCAAAAAGAGGACGCCATGGCCATCCAAGAATATTTAAATAGTTTTCTGCATCCGAATAATCGCGCAGATATTTTGGGTGGCGGGAACGTTGGTATGCGACAAGCACAGAGTAAGAGTAGAGGAAAGAGGGCCGCCTAATGGAGCAAGATAGAAATGAGTGAAGCAAGGCAGAGTAGAACAGACTTGGCCGATTTGAGCCCGATGCGCGAGGAAGATACCGCCATTTGGATGACCAGTTATTCTGACTTGGTGACTCTGCTCCTGTGTTTTTTTATTCTCTTTTTTGCTATCTTCGCTCAAAAGCAATCGGCCGAGATGGAAAAACAGACAAAGGAAGCTATGACCATCGCTGAAGAAAAAATCAAGGCCATGCAGCGGCCAAAAACTATTGGCCTTTTGGCGGAAGAAATAAACGAAAAATTTTCCAAGCTGGAAAATGTTTACAGCATGGTCTACGAGTTGCCAGGAATTGAGACCGTCAAAAAGCATGATCACTTCCTCATTGTGTTTAGCGATGGCAATTTCTTTGAAGCAGGGTCTTACCAGCTCAATGTCTATGGACAGTACCGCATGGCCTTGGTACTGGAACGCCTCATTCCCTATGCCAATCAGTTATTTATCGAAATTCAAGGTCACTCTGACAATACGCCAGTGAATCAAAAGGCGGAGAGTTATAAAACCAATATTGAACTTTCCGCTTTGCGTGCCATTGGAGTTTACAACTACTTTTTACAATTTGGTTTTCCTGAAGAAAGCATGTCGATCTCAGGCTATTCTTATCATCGTCCAATTGTTGATAATAAAGAGGATGAAGAGGTTATTTTGCAGAGAAATAGGCGGATTACTTTTAGAGTTGAGGCAAAATGAGATGGTCTAAGTTATTCATTATCATCTGCCTCATAATGGGGATGATCAATACCGCTACCCCTCAAGGTGCAGCGCCGGCTTCGGCTTCCTTTGAGCGGCATCTGCGTGGTCTGGTGTTTGATCTAGAAAAAGAAATGACCGCCAGTCTGGATGAAAAACTGGGTAAAATTCTAGGGCGGAAAAGTTTTTGGTTGACCCTTACACTTTCCGTGGATCGCGTACGCTTACAGCAGGATTTCGCCAGAATGACTCGGGAGTATCAGCGCCAAAAAGGGCCAAGCAAGGAAGGAAAATCTCTTTCAGATTTGCCCGGTTTACCCATGGGTAAAAACGGTGCGCCGGTCATAAGAGATGAAGGATCGAGAGTGGTGGTCATGGGTGACGGCCCGGAACTGACCCGCGCTTTGGTATTATCCTTTGTGAGTGATGTTTTGGTCGAGGTGGCCATCGATAAGGACAATGAGAAGAGTGCTCAAACTACATTACGTAAACTAGTGGCCGAGTACTTTAGAGAATTGAATATCCCGGTGTCGCTGAAATTTAATCGCAAAAAGATTGCTGCTCTGTTTGAAGTTCCCGAAGAAAGTGCCGAGGGAGCAAAAAAAGATGGTAAGTCCGGTGAGTCATGGTCAAGTGATTTAAAACTTGATACGGGAGGTCTGGCACGTGATCTCTCAAATATCGTCCTGCGAGATTTTTTCAATACGGTGGATGGCCGTTATGGAAAAATCGCTCTAATTATGGCAGGTGTATTTCTGGCGCTGATTTTTGCTATGGTCATGCTGCTGTTGTGGGTGAGTTCAAAGAATTCAAAATCCAGTCGCGCTCAAATGGAAAAATTAGTCAAGAGTATGAGTGATTCTCTGGCGGGGCTTTCGATGGGCGGCACGGGGGGAAGCTCTGCCAGCGCAGCACAGGCGCTACTCGAAAATGAAAGTGCAAGTGATATTACTGAGTCAGAAACAGAATTAATGGTGCAAATTCGTGACGTTCTCATTAAATCACCCCAATTGACCGGCCATCTCCTAAAGTTTTTCTTTCGTGAACGCATGTTTGAAAATTGTCTGCTCGTTCTCCAGTGTTTAGGCCCTGAATATTTGGCTTGGCCTAAGAAGGAAATCGCTGAAGATCTATTTTTAGAATTCATTGTGGATCTTCGCGAAAAAGGCGGTCTTTACTTTGCTCGTGAGCGTCGCTTGGCATCGTTAAAAGAACTGTATCTCAAAATCTGGCAAGCCTCTTTCAATATCGCCAACTTGTTAGTGGAAGAAATTCGTGGCAAAGTCAAAACATTTGGGAATGATGATGCCCTCCAACTTCTCTCTCAATGTAATCTTGAAGAAACCTCAAGCATCATCGAGATGCTGCGTCCTGATGTCGTGGCCCATGTTGTAAATGCTGGACGACTCACTCCAGAGACCTTGGGCCGCCTACCGAGTCCTTCCCTGAATAAGGATATTCTCAAATCCATTCTAGAGAAAGTTGGCAATGTGGGTGGTGCGGATGCCGCTAAAGAATCTTATTTTGAAAAGGTTGCCCAATACTTGCCTCTCGATTTGCAGAAAAAACTTTTTGCTTCAGCAGGAATGCCCTCTGGTTTGCACTTAGAGGATCTGGCGCGCGATTTTAATGCGGCATTTACTCAAGAAGTTGCCTCTCTTTCGCTCGATGATTTGGCCCAGCTCCTGGCCATCGTTACCGATGAGTTGAAGGACGGTATTATTAAGGGACTGCCGGAAATTAAGGCCCGACGTATGGAACAGCGAAAGTTGGAGGCCTCACCTCGCGGTATTGAAATCAAAGTCACTTTGGAGCGCAAATTAAAACAGCTCCACGCTCCCGAAAAGTGGAGCGAATATCATCGCTATCTTAAGATGCGCTTGGAAGATCGTAAAAAGGCCCAGCGTTTTGAAGCTGGCCGTGTAGATAAAGCAGAAAAACTAAAGAAGACGGCCTGAGGGTGCCGACTTGATATAAGACAGAATAGCTTTCACAAGAAGACTAATGTGGAGTTTGAGGTTCTGCGACGAGAAGTGGGTCGAAGCATGATTGCGTGCAATCACACTTGAAGTCATGATTCCCAAATGAACAACCTGGGCGAAAATGGCCTGCATGGCCCACTGACAGGCGTCTTCAGTGATTTTTTCACCTACTTCGTCTCGAATGATCTGTAAAAGATACTGTCCACCGGGTGGGCCAGAGGCCAGGGGCGTGGGAATTTGAATATCTTCGTTTAATAATATTTTAAAACTATTCATGGCCTGGTGAGAGTTGGATTTCAGGAGTTCAAACATTCTAGTAGCAAAGAGATTAGAATCAGCACCGCAACCAAGAGCGATTTCTTTCATTCGTGCATCGAGCCAGTGCCAGTTATCCTGCACCACCTGAGAGTACAGGTTTTGCTTATTTTCAAAATGATAGTTGATCAAGGCCACATTGACCTGGGCGAGCTTTGCAATTTCGCGAATAGTTGTTGCCTTATACCCTTTTTCCGCAAAAAGTTTTACTGACGCCCTAATGATTTTTTCGCGAGTATCATGTTTCATTAAGGGCCGACTCATTGGCTTCCCCTTTTTTAAATAATCCAGACAACTTTATTTTGGCATCTTCAAGAATGGCATAGAATGCCGGAATCCAAATTAAGGTAAGAAAGGTTCCGCTGGTCAGACCCCAACCCATGGCCAATGTCATAGGAATGAGCATGGCATCCTTGCCTCCGATTCCATAGGCGGTGGGAATGAGACCACAAATGGTCGTGAGGGAGGACGCAAGTACAGGGCGCAGCCGCAGACCGGAAGCCGTTATTAAAACTTTACGCAAATTGCTTTCTCCACTATCGCGTAATTCTTGAATAAAACTCATAAGGACAATCCCCGAATTAACGATGACCCCACCCAATCCAATCATACCAATCAAGGCCAAGAAACTGGTGGGACGCTGGTGAAGAGCAAATGAGATAGAAAACCCAATAAGCCCTAGCGGAATGGTGGTCATAATCACAAAAGGATAAATGAAACTGCGGAAGATCAAGACCAGCAAAGCAAAAATACCAATGAGACTCAAGATGAGAGCATCATAGAGACTGGTCATAGACTCTTTGGTACTTTCGGCCGATCCACCGAAAACCATATTGACACCGGGAAATATCGATTGCTTCGAATGAAAAGATTTGAGCAGTATTTTATTGGCCTCCATGGCCATAATCTTGCTCTCATCAACAACTCCGAGCAGGGTTTTGGCCCGTTTATAGTTAAAGCGCTTGATATAGGTATCACCTGACCTTTGTTCAAACTTGGCCACCTCGCTTAAGGGAATTAAGTTTTGATGTGGATCAAGAATTTCAATTTTTGCAAGGTCATCGAGTGTTCGGCGATTATCCTCTTGGAGGCGTAACACCAACTCGACATCCTTGTTGTTTAAGGTAACGGTTGAAAGATTTTTACCAGACACTGAGGTTCGCACAGTCTGCCCAATTTGATTGATGTTGAGGCCTAATCTATCTGATTTGTCATAATTTAAATGGATAAAAACTTCGTCATCGCCTCGCACATCGTCAGTTTTTAAATCAAGAATGCCGGGAATCTTTTTAAGATCGGCCGAGATGGCCGCAATCATCTGATCGACTTCTCCCTCGGTATTTGCGCGAAAGGTGGCTTCGATATCATTACCCACGGGAGGCCCATGGATAATGGCCTCAAAAGTTAGCTCTTGAAATTCGGGCATCACAATTTTTCTAAGGATAGTGAGTATTTGGGTATGAGGGATGTCATTTTGTGTTTCCTCATTTACGTACACAATAATCATCCCAACATTATTGCCATCTTTGGCCTTGGGATCAGTGGCCATCATCTGGGCCACTCCGGCGCGTGTGACAATACGATCAAACTTTCCCCGGAGTGCTTCTTGAATTTTGAAGGATAAAATCTTTTCCAGACGATCGGTTTCACTGAGACGAGTTCCAGTTGGTGTGTCAAATCGTGCCACGTAAATTTCAGTTTGCTCAGCAGGAAAGAGTACAAATTTATTCACTTTAACTATTAAAAAAAGAGAAAAAATAATAAGTAAACTACAAAGAAGAGAAACTCGGTAGCGATGATCGATGGTCCAAGCCACGAGATTTTCAAAGTGCAGGCGATATTTTGTGAACCAATCCTCCGCACTGGTCTTAAACTTCATCTTACGGCCAATGAGAACCAAGCGTGGAGGAAGAAGCCAGAAACTTTCCACCAAACTAATAATCAGCGATAAGCTGACGATAATGGGAATGAACTTGATAAATTGCCCCATGATTCCCTTGGTTACCAGCATAGGCAAAAAAGCTGCAATGGTGGTGAGGGCCGTCCCCGTAATAGGAATCCACAGATGTTGAACAGAATCGAGAGCGGCATTTTCGGCACTCGCTCCCTCCGATCTGAGACGAGTGAAATTATCGCTAATAACAATAGCGTTATCCACCAACATGCCGATCGCAATAACCAAACCTAAGACGGTAATGGAGTTAAAATTCATTCCAAAGAGAGGCATCATTCCGAAGGTGGCCATGACCGCCAGTGGGAGCGAAAGACTACTCATGAGACCAATTTTTCCTGGTAAAAATATGAGTAGGAATAAGAGGACAAGTATCATCCCCTGGAGTGCATTGGAATTTAAGACATCAAGTTTGCGCTGCACTTTTATGGATTCATTGTTGTAGACATGAAAAAGCAATTTATCATATTGCTTTTTATAGCGCTCTAAAACTGGGGCAACCCCATTGACTAGCTTAATCGTGTCGGCACCACCTTTTTTAGTGACAATCACGAACGTCGCTTCTTCACCATTAAGACGTCCCAAGACACGTTTTTCCTCTTCCGAATCTAGCACCTGGGCGACATCTTTCACTAAAACTCGCTGTCCTTGAAAGTTAGAGCGAATAGGAATATTGGCAATGTCAGATGAAGACTGAACTTTCCCTTCCATGCGCAGTAAAAACTGATTTTTTTCTTGGCGAAGAGGGCCGCCTGGAACATTGACGTTTCGTGCCTGGATAGTTGACATTACTTCATTGATGCCAATGTGATAGCGGCGCAATTTATTCATGTCGACAAAAATCTGAAATGCTCGTTCACTATATCCGGCCAGGCGTACATCTTTAACTAAAAGATTATCTTCTAAATCCTCTTTGAGCGCATTGGCGACAAAATCGCGCTTTCTGTCTGTGTTGTCGCCCGAAATAGCTATTTCATAAACAGGGAACTCTTCTGATTTAACCTCTTGGAATTTTGGTTGTTCTCGTAAGTCATTCGGGAGATCACTCACGCGGTCAACCGCTCTTTGTAAGTCAGACATAACTTTGACGACATCAATATTATCTATATCGGCCCGAACAAAAATGCTCGAAAGACCGGGTTGAGAAATTGAGCGCACATCGCGCAGACCAGAGACACCACGAATTTCATCTTCAATAGGTCTTGTTATCTTGGTTTCGATCTCTTTAGCCGAGGCACCATCGTAGCTGGTGGTTATAGTGGCCATCGCGAAGTTTACTGATGGAAAAGATTCAGAGTTCATTCGTCGCAAACCTAAGATTCCAAAAATGATGAGAAATGCTGTAACGACGAAGGTGAATTTGCCGTTTTTAATAAAGAAGTTGGTCATCGTTCTCATAAAGTTTTCCCAAGTTTGGTCTGATTGAGAGCGCAGGGAGTCTCGGTAAAAATTGAAAGATAATCCAGCACCGTATGAATCACCGTCAGCTTAGTCGAGATCTGGTCAAGTTCATTAGCGAAAAAAGTATCTTGTTCAGTGATGAGTTCGTTTAATGAGAGGCGTGCCTGTTGATATTTACGTTTGGTAATTTTTAGAGAATGCTCTAAATTCATAGCATTCTTTTTTTGTAACAAAATAACATTCTGAAGATAGGTTACAGATAAGGCCACTTGGGTATGATAGGCCTTCATCCTACTTAGATAATTTTCCGATTGGGCCACAAAACGCCGTGTTTCAATTTCTTCCATCATTTCCTGGGTGGTTGATTTAACACGGTCAAGAGGGATGGCAAGATTTATCCCGGCACCCCAGGCCATCTGAGAGGTAGAAGCAAAATTTTCGCGTGAGGCAGAATAGGAATAATCTTTGCCAAGTTTATTGACTTCCGCCTCCAATTTAAGATCCCAATCTGCATGCCTATGTCGTTGGGCCAATTTTTCCTCATAACTGGCCCGCAGTTGTTGAACCGCTTCATCATAAAAAGTATTGGCGAGAGGAGTTTCGTGCTGGCCTTGAATATATTGCGTGCAGCTTAAAACCTGCATCAGTGTCTTGTCGATGTCATAGGCTTCTAAACCAAAGGCCTGCATGTTGGCAAGGCCTGGAAGAATCTGCATCAATTCCATGATAATTTTTTCTCGCTGATATTCGAGAGTCGTCAATTTACCTTCTCGCGAAGCCACCAATGCTTCATATCGGGCCACTTCTCCCGAATCGGCCACCGAATCATTAAAACGTTTTTTGGCCTCAAGGCTCAATTTAATTGCTGACTGAAATAAGGTCTTGGTTATTTTGATGGCCTCTTCATTCGCCACCACGCTCCAATACATTTTGCGAATACCATTGATGAAGGCCTGAGTGTTAATACTTTTTAATTTCTGCTGATACTCAACATTAAATTCATTTTCTCGCAGTAGAGACTTGGAATTTTTTCCCAGTAGATTTTTATTCAAGTCAATAACCAGACCAGCACCAACGCTTGTCGTGGTAGCATCCCGAAGCAAAGAATTGGTGAATTGATTAGCTTGGGCCTTCAGGGATAAGGCCATACCTTGCTGGGTTGGGACTGCAACCTGGACCTTGGCGGTTTGAGATTCTTGAGTGACAGGTATGAACGCGGAAAAACTGATTTCGTTGCTTTTCGATTGCTGAACTCCTAGCTGCAGCGCGGGTGAAAAGTTTTCATTAGTCTGAGATTGCCCAAGGCGAGCACTAAGGAGCGCCAACTCAATATCTTGCAGGTTGGGTGGATTCGATTGCATGGCCTCATGGATGAGCTGTGATTCCGACAAGAGAATTCGTTCACTGGCCCCCGCAAGATTGCTCATAAGGATAAAGAACAAAAGTAATTTCATGGAGTTACCCTCATATTTAAACAGGTGTTTAAATAGTTGTTTTAAAGCCGTGATGAATTCTAGTAATACTGCTAAGCAAAAA
>CAYHRT010000107.1:0-10266 GCA_964359085.1 uncultured Bdellovibrio sp.
TCCTCTCCCCTTGGTGGCTCAATATTATTGGCGCAAAAAAAACTATGTAGTTATCTTTAGGTTTTATGGCAATGGGTGCGCTATTCTTTGGTCTGGCTTCATTGGTGGGAACCATCTTTTGGCCAATGGTGCTTGGAGCAGTTACTTTTGGAATCGGCAATGGCTTTTGTTCTATTTGCATTAATATTTTACTTGCCGAGGTTGCACCGGCCATCCATCGACGCCAATTATTCTCAGGCATGCATGCCATGTATGGACTTGCCTCCCTATGCGCTCCATTAGTAGCAACTCTTTTTGGCCCAAAATTGTGGCCATACGCTTTTCTTCTCTCAACCGCACCGGCCTTAATCTTTTTGATGATTGCTCTATCTTCCTTACCTTCGCAAAATAACTCTGCAACAACGCCCTCTCAATTGAGGTCAAAAACTACGCTCCCATTTTTAACTGGTCTATTCTATCCTGGCGCCATGTTGGCATTCTATGTGTGCGCAGAAGTTCTTTTGGCCACACGTCTTTCTCAATATTTAGAACAAGCTTTGCAATGGAATTACCACAAGGCCGCGGCCTATAATTTTTATTTTTTTATGTGCTTAACTGCGGGGAGACTCTTAACGGCTCTTCTTCCCATAAAACTACATAATCCAACCATGTTACTCATCTCACTTATTACCAGTACCACCTGTTTTATTCTTGGATTTCGCTATCCTGGGGCATTTTTAATGACAGGTTTTTGTATGTCTTATTTCTTCCCCCTCACAATGGATACTGTTACAGAACGTTTTAAAGAATGTGCTCCCGCCTATATTGCAAAATCAATCATCATCGGTGGGATCTTTCTATCCTGTATGCATTACTTAGTGGGAACGGCCACCGACTACTGGGGTATCACGGTGGCATTAATGCCAGGTCCGGTATTTCTCATCCTAGCATTAGTCATTTTGTTGGAAAAGTGGAAAAGTGGAAAAGTGCCACGCTCTGTGGTGTAGCGATGGTGCGTTACTGCTTTTTTCTTCAATTCAATTTTGAAAATTTTTAGCTTCAACAGTGTTATTCCGGCCCCGCTCGGGATATTTATGTTATGTCACTTACTTATATGCCACGCCAACCTTTAATACGCTCAGATCATCACCCTTATCATATCACTCAACGCTCCAATAATAAGGAGTGGTTTTATCTCCCGATGCATGATCTATGGAAAATCTTTCAAGCTGCTCTGAAAGATGCTCAAATCGGTACCAATGTGCAAATCCATTCCTTTGTGCTCATGCATAACCATTATCATTCACTGATCACAACTCCACAGGCAAATATTGATTTATTCCAATGGACTTTTGCCAATGCATTTACGAGGGCGGTTCAGGCAGAAACAGGAAGAATCAACCATATCTTTGGTGGCCGCTATAAATGGAATTTGATCGAAGATCAAAAGTATTTTTACCAGGCTTATAAATATCTCTATCTCAATCCGGTGCGAGCGGGACTATGTAAAAGTGTTATTGACTATCCTTTTTCCAGTTTGAGTGTTTGTCGGTCACTTAAAATCACTGATCCCATCATCTCTCAGCATGGACGAGAAAAAATTATTTCTTGGATTGATAACTCTTTCTCGACGGAGCAAATGCAATGTTTAAAGCGGAGCTTTGTGAAAAAAAGATTCCAGATTGCCGTGGATCCCATCAAACGAAAGTACCTCACCTTCTTGAACCCCTAACGCACGAGCGCTACATTTCGGAGCGTGGCACTTCTTCCCTTCTTCGCCTTCTTCCCCTTCTTCCCTTCTAAATCGCGGTGGTTGAAACTTCTTCGCGAAATGGGCGCCACTTACCTTGCCATACATTGATAGATGCTGCCTTCATTTTTGATTCCTTCACATCAAGTTCAATCAACAAATAAGTCAAACTGGTTGTATGTCCGTGCATGCCAGCATCCATGGAAGGAATACTATTCCAAGTCCCGCTATTAAAATAATATTTTCCCTCGGGAAAGCGACGCCATTCCACTAAGTGCGTGTGCCCCATGATGACAGTATGTGCATTTCGATTCTTTTTTAGAATCATCTTTGCCTTTCGCTCATAACGGGGATAAATTGTTATGTGTTTCAACATTTTCGCATTAGTTTTAAAATTTCTGTTTTGTTTCACATAGACATCAAAATTACTTTCGATAAAATATCTTGCGATAATCCATGCCATCCGCCAAAAAAAGAAAAAGTCATTTACTAAACACCACTTCACATACAGGCGCATGGGCCTCACTCTATCGATAAAAGGACGCTCCTTCTTCAAGATAGGGAGCAAAGAAAGGCAAAAAAGGCTACCCCATGGTAGATTCAATATGGGTTTCCCACGTGGCCCAGGAATAAAATATTTTTGTGTAGGAACAGTATTGATCGCCTCAAATCGATGTCCATGTTCAATATGAATTCCTCCGAGATTGATTTCAAAGCAAAATTCTACATCTGAATGCGTCAGCTCACGAAATGTTTCCTGCGCCTTCAAGAAGGCCATTCCCGCATCGTGATTTCCAATCACATAAGTAATCTTTTTATTGGGGGTATTAGAAAAGTTTCTAATCGCTTCAAAAAAAACCTGATGCCCCTCATAGATAGAATGAAGTGCACGCACCGTCACTTCTTCATCAATAATATGTGTAAAGACACCATCGAGATCAATTTGAATCAGATTTAGGAGATCGCCATTTAATACAAGATGGATGGGAGCATTATAATATTTGCCAGAGCAGTAGTGCTCCATAAATTCTACAAACCGATCATCTTCATGAAAATCTTCAAGAATGTTGGCTTGGCCATTTTTAAAAAATTTCCCTCGTCCTAAATGAAAATCACTAATAATTAAGATCAACATCTTGTTATTGTCATGAGCCAACCTTCTTAAATACGATTGCGAACGGGCGTTTCAGACCTCAGTGTAGACAATATTTCACCGGCATAACACACTCTTCCACGTCCTCCCCTCTTGGCCTCATACATCATCTTATCGGCCATAGTGAGTATCTCTTCTGGAGACTCGGCATCTCGCGGAAAAGCAGCAATGCCGATAGACACAGAAATTGGAAATTTCAAACCATCATCCACCACGACGGGATTGCTTCTAATATCGTTCAAAATCCTCAGTGCAATCTTTTTGGCCAGCTCTGGGTCAACATTGGGCAATAACATCACAAACTCATCTCCCCCATAGCGATAGACTAAATCATTATCGCGCAGACGCGCTTTCATGGTTTTGGCCAATGCCGCCAATATTTTTGTTCCTATAACATGCCCATAGTTGTCGTTGACTACTTTAAAATGATCAATGTCGATAAAAAGCACTGAGAATTGTCCATGAGCTTGCGTATGTGATTGTATGAGTTCCCTGATATCAATGCTCAACTTACGCTGATTATACAAACCCGAAATATCATCAATATGTACTAAATTTTTTACTTTCATTAATTCAGCAAGACGATTAGAGAGTAAAAACATATTTTCTAAATATTCACGGGTATAATCCCATAATTCCAAAAAAACGCTGTTCAATGTCGGTATTCTTGCATCCAAATAGAAGCAGTGGCCTCCAAAATCACCAAGCGAAAAGAAAAGATTGATATGCTTCTGACCTTTTATAAGACCTTTATTTTTTTCCCAACGATCTAATTTCTGGTGAAAAGGAAGCGCTTTGTAAATTGGCCTTTTTGCACCCTGAAACCATACTAAGCGGGGACGCAACGGTGCACGTTTTTCGCCTGTAGCCCCTTGTGGCAAGGCCCAAATGGACATGCTTTCTACTTGATATGCATTATTCAAATAAAGAAATAATTTCAAATAAAAAGATTCTGGCCCATCCAGTTCTTTAGGATTCCCCAAAAACTTCATTAGGGCCTTTAAGTGCCCAAGGCCTTTCCTTGATCTTTCCAAATTCCCACCTATAATTTTCTACGTTTTCTCTACCGTATCTTTCGTATCTTTATCTGAATCTAAATCTAAATCCAGATCATCTTCCAAAACATTGATCGAATTTCTCAGTGTGTGAATAATTTTATTCATTCGTTCTTCAATTTTGTCTTTATCCTCTCTAAATTTTTGCTCACGGATACTAGCGTTTTCCATATTAAATTCCAATGAGTCAATCTTCCGTTTTAAATCTAGTATCTTTTTATCTCGCGATTTAATTTGATTCTCAGAATCCATGGCGTGCAACTCAAGCTGGCTCTCTAGTTCTTTTTCTCGTTGCTTCACTTTGGTGAAATCTACTCTGAGCTTGTGATTAAGACGCTCTATTTCCTTCTGATACTGCTTTAATTTCTCTTCATACATCGATTTTCTTTCTTCGTGAAGCTGCAATTGTTCTTTGGTTTGGTCTCCTTCTTTCTCATGACGCTTCCTGATAATGGAGATCTCAATCTTCAAATCATCAATTTCCGCTCGTAGTCCTATGTTTTCTTGCGCCATCTCTCGTTTTTGTTCTTTGAGAGATTCCACCTCTTTCAATAAACTTTCTCTTTCTCCTTTTAAATGTCGAATGGTTGCCTGCAAGCGCACCAAATCATTTTCATTCAAGGATGCGGTTGGAATTTTTTCGGAGCCAATAATCATTGGCCCATCGTCTTCCCCTACAGAAATATCAATCACATCGTCGAATTTATTAGCACTTGATTCACTTTGCCGGTTAGCAGTCAAAATTTGAGTTGCCGCATCTTCGTTTTCTATCTCTTCCTCTATACTGAGTCCCTCATCAATATCACTCTTCTCCGCGGCCACATTTTCAACCATGTCGATATCGTCACCGCCGCTTATATCAAGGTCATCTTCTTCTTTGGGTAATTTTACTGCTGTTTTGACCGCAGATTTATAATCGAATTCCTGTATCGGTTCATCCGCGGTTTCATCTACCGCGACTTTGGCTGAACCTTCATCCATATCCAGATCCAGATCTAAATCAAGATCTAAATCCAGATCATCAGATTTTTTCTCGGCTATTTTGGTTTTTCCTTTGCTGCTAGAGGCGTTGGCCTTATCATCTTTCTTTGCAGATTTCTCTGCAGGCTTCTCTGGCTTCTCTTCACTAGAGACTGTATCAAGGATTAGATCATCTCCTCCGGCCAAATCTAATCCGCCTAATTCAACTGACTTGCCCTTAAATACAGTGGTATGGTCTGCATCATCACTACCCAGTTCCAGGCCATCGACATCTGGCAAATTTATACCCTCTCCATCATCAGCAGTCTTTTGTTCAGTACTGGCTTCGGCATCAGTAGATCCTTCTGAAAAATCTAAATCCATTTCGCCTAGATTTAGATCGTCCTTGTCTAGCGCAGGTTTCGTTGCACTCTTCTCTTCTGGTTTTGCATCACCTACAAGTTCTTTGTCTAGGTCTGTTCCCAGATCAAAGATCAGACTTGCAACGTCATTTGAGTCAGTCTTCTTGTCAGTTTTCTTCTCAGTTTTCTTCTCAGTCATAGAAACCTCTGGCTTTGCGACCTCTTCGGTCTTCTCGGGTTTTACTTCTTCACTAGCTATAGGGATGGAGTCCTGTGATTCAGTCACTGTGACAGGTATTTCATCATCTACGGTTAGATCCTCTAGTTCGCCATCAAGATCAAGTGACACTCCCTCAATCGGCTTGATGTCCTCTGCAATCCCTTTCAATAGTTTCTCATCAATCGGTTTGAATTTAACTCCCTTATCCTCAGGACTGGGAATGCATGCATCAGGAAATACAAGATCAAATTTTCTTTGAATATTCTGGTTTTCAGCTGAATCAAAATCAGGTGTTCTATCAGGTGATAATGAGTGCTTGCTTACAATGTCTTTAATTTCCCCCGACATTTTGAATTCTTGCATCGGTTGCCCGACCTCATCATCAACCTCATCTTCGCTATCATCATTGGCTTTCGGCTTACGCTTTTTTTCCTGACCCACAAAGGTCAAATCACCCAAATCGGCATTTGTTCTCGTATGATCTCCCGTCGAAGTAGCGGCATGTGAGGAATTCACAAAATCAGACATGACGTCCATAAAAAAATCTTCGCTCACTGGACGCTTTAATAATACATGCGGCGGAGAATCAGCACTCTCTAGATCACGTTGGTCTTTGCTTTTTATCTCATCGTAAAAAACCACATAGATAGGGTCAGAATTCGATTTGATACTTTCAACAATTCTTTTTTTACCTAAGGCATAATCAAAAATAACAATATCTCCCTTTTTGGCAGAAATCTCTGCATCGGGAGGATCTGTAACTGATTCAAATGAGATCGCCTGCTGGGCAAACTCCGCATCTGAAGGATTTTCTGAAATAATGTGCACTTTCATTTTAGACTGGCCGTTGCTCCCTTATTATGCCTATAGAGTAAATTTTAACATGTCCTTTGATTTGAATGCGTTGGGCACTTTTATCCCTCTGAGTCGGGTTGAAATTACGAGATATCTTCTGATAGAATTAAAGTGGTTGGATTTGATATTTCAAACCATTTTCCGACAAGATCGCTCAGACGTTGCAATGTGATTTGGGAGTTAGGTTATGGATGAATTGCGTACTGAAACAAAAAACCCTGTGCTACGAAGAGCAAATAAAACTTTATTCATGATTCCCATTGCGATTGTCGTGTTCTGTTGTGCTTTGGGCGTGACCCATGCCCAAACTTCCGGTGTCATGCCGATCAATATTTATCAGATGGATGACACTTACACACATCATATTCTCTTAGCAGAAAAATCGACTCATACACTCTACCTTTATCAAAACAATCAAGGCATTCCCCAACTCATTCAACAATTCCAAATGGTGTCAGGAAAAAAGGCCGGTGATAAAACCTTTCAGGGGGATTTTAGAACTCCCGAAGGGATATACTTTTTAACCGAGTTTATTCCCCATCAGTCTCTTCTCGAACGTTTTGGAAAAGATGGCGAGATCTATGGTGTGGGGGCCTTCGCCATGGATTATCCCAATCCCATCGACCGTCGCCAATCCAAAACAGGTGGTGGAATTTGGCTGCACTCCACCAACGATGAAACGCGCATCGACAAGGGTCTAGACTCTAGGGGATGCCTGGTCGTTGCAAATTTAGATCTAAAAAATCTTTCCCAGTATATAGAACTCAATCGAACGGTTGTTATTATTGTGCATGATATCCATCTTTGGAATAGCTTGACTTGGAAAACCGAACGTAAATCGCTTCTCGATACTTTTAACAATTGGCTCGAATCATGGAAGAATGAAGATTTTAATAACTATATCTCATCTTACCACTCCCATGAATTTCAAGATTCTATTCGCGGTAATTTTAACCAGTTTAAGGAGTACAAGCGGGCGGTCTTTCAAAATCCTGGCCGCCCTGAAATCAAGGCACGTGATGTCTCGGCGTTCGTTACCGAGCGTTATGCCATGATCAATTTCACCCAAGATTACGCCTCAGACAAAATTACCGATATCGGTCGTAAAACTCTCTATCTGAAAAAAGATGAATACTACAACTGGAAAATTGTAAATGAAAATTGGTCCAAGAGTGGCAATCCGAGTGGGCCGGAACAAGTAGCATTTAGACCGTCTATGCGCTTTTTTAAAGACGGTGAATACTCACAAATCAAAAATAGCAATTAACTTCCCCACTAGGTATAATGAAAAATCCGTATGCAAGACACTGATTCATCAAAATACTCATTTTTGTTGTATGAGAAAAAGGCCCCCCCACGCTACTTTGAAATACAAAAGTCTACCTTGCGACTTTTATTTTTTATCCTGCCCCTCATCTTTTCCTTGCTCAGCGGCTTGAGCTATTATTCACTTCGCAAATACTTTAAGATTCGACATCAAGAACACCAAATCGTGCCTTCAGTCGTAGATCAGTTTAATGCCGAACGCTCATCCTTACAGTCTGAGATTAAGGATTTACATGGTCTCAATCAGGAACTCCAGGCAAAACTCACCTCACCCCAAATGACACCCCCTGCGTCCGAAGGTGCATTAAATTCTAACGTCTTTGATATTTTCACCCAGATTCACGGGATGAAGGATTTATCCAATACCAACATCTTTACAATTGAAGATCCAGAGGTCATTTTTATTAAAGAGCAACTTCATTTTCGCTTTAATATCGTTAATCAAACAAAAGAAAATCTAAAATATTCAGGGCATGTGTTTGTCATTTTCAAAGATGAAAATGCCTACCATGTATACCCCTCGGAATCGATGACTGCTGATAATTTTAAAATTCAATTTAATCAAGGTGAGTCTTTTGCCACGACACGATTTCGTCCCGTCGAGGCGACCTTTAAGGCCCCTCCCCAGGGCGAGCAGGGGAATTTCAACGTATTCATCTTTTCACGCACCGGCGACCTCGTACACAAACAGACTTTTATAAAGAAACTACGGCCATAATTTATGGACTATATACAATTAGCTGAACAACATTTTTCCTTTTTGGGCCGAGGTTCCAAATATACGGGGGTTTTTCAACTCCAAGGTCCAACTAAAATCAGTGCTGAATTAGAAGGCGAGATTGAGATGGGCCATAATGACCATCTGACAATAGAAATATTAGGAAAGGTCAAAGGTAACATTCGTTGTTTTGATTTAGAGATTTTTGGTTATTTTGAAGGCATCATTTACGCTCAGGGGACTATTATCATCCATCATACTGCCCATATTTCCGGCGAAATTAACGCCACCAATGTCATAATTAAACCGGGTGCCATCCTCAATACTGATCTCCATACCAACGAAAAAACCTAAACCATAGCATCCCATCCGTCATAGAAAATCTTTATAGGATTTGTTTTCAAACTCTCCCAACTCTTTAACGGCTTTCTTTAAAGTTTCATCGCCTAAAATTAAAATGGTTTGACGGTTCCAATCGAAAATAGCATGTCCCATTTTGGCAGTTTCAGCTGGCCCGAATTTCTGCACAATTGCAGGAAAGTTTGCCAGATCTGAGTAGGGACGCCCCGAATGATCGAGGATTGCCAATTGTGTAAGCAAAGCACTACTTTTTTCGAAAGCAAAAGGGTGCCCTCCAATCAGATTACCCTTCATTCTTTCGAAATCTGCCAGATTGAATTCCTGCTTTGAAACTTGATCAAGGGTATTACGAACAACATCTATCAAGGCCCCCATCGTTTCATTTTTTGTGAATGTTGAGATAGCTGAACGGCCATACTCCTTTTGTCCAGCAGCAAAGGCTGACACACTATATGTTAATCCTTCCTTAGAACGTACCGCCCTCATCAACAGCGAAGTAAAACCACCGCCCAAAAAGTTCGACACCAAGTCTAGCAATTCGGCATTTTTTATTTCCTCCTTATTCAAAAAACGCCCGATCCTGATTTGGGCCTGATTGGCCTTGGGGACAGAGACGAATACCACGCGTGGTTTCTCTCGCAAAACTGGAGTGTATTCCATGTGTCTTTCAAAGATAGCATCTGTCCCTTTCCATCCACATTCCTCATTAAGAATTCCACGAATAATCAGCCCTCGTTCAGGGCCTGAAATATAAATTTTCTTTTTTACGTTCCGATTAAAATAATCGAGCTTAGCAAGAAGTGCTTTTGTATTTAGTTTTTTTAAATCTTTCAGCTTGCCAGCAACCGGATAATCATAGGGAGAGCCCTGCAAACTTGCTTCTCTAAAAATGTGGGAGGCGAGTGCCCCGTGATTATTAATCATCGATTCGATAGTACTTTGGGCCTGTCTCACCTCTCTTTTGATCTCCTGCTCAGGGAAAGTGGCTTCATGAAAAAGATGGCAGATTTGCTTCATGGTTGGAACAATATCTTTTACCGGCCCTGCAATCGAATAAGTCGAATATTCGTGCGTAACATTGGCACCATAATCCACACCAAAATATTCTAGATTCTCACTGATTTCCTTCTGCGTGAACCTGCGCGTCCCAGCATCAAGCAAGCTAAACATGGCATTGGTTACTGCCTTGGCATTACTCTTTTCGCCAGCGCCTCCGTCACTTAGTGCCCCATCGGCAAAATAAATGAGGATATGGTAGAGAGGAAGTCGTTCATCTTGCAACCATGTTACTTCCAAACCATTCCAATCAAATTTCTTAATATTTTTAGTAAAATCTTCTGCTCGACTCACCTCTACAAAAAAGCCAATGAGATTGAGTACAGCAAATACGATCAGGATTTTTTTAAATACATGCATAAAACTTGACCTCATCTTTATTAATTTTTACCGTCGCCATCGACCATGCTGAGATACACATACTTGCTTTTTTCAATAATCTCACTGCACACATTGAGAACCTCTTCTCTAG
>CAYHRT010000107.1:10366-12670 GCA_964359085.1 uncultured Bdellovibrio sp.
ACATACTTGCTTTTTTCAATAATCTCACTGCACACATTGAGAACCTCTTCTCTAGTGATCGAATGATATGTTTCAAGTTCCTTAATATAGTAATTATAATCACCAAAAAAACTCTCTCTAACTCCCAAAAAGCTTGCCAACTCATCATTCCCTGATAATTCATTAAAATAGCTGACCATAAATTGGTTCTTTGCCTTCTGCAAGGCCCGCTCCGTAATGGCCTTGTTGCACATGTATTTTAAATCTTTTTGAAATTCCTGTTCAAAACGTTTTAAATATCCCTTCTGCAAAAGCTCGCCATTAACGTAAAAAACTCCACTATATTTCAAGTTATAGTTGCCAACAGAAATCGAATTAAGGGTAGGTTTTTGTCCCTTCACATATTTTTGATTCAAATAAGACGAGGACCCCGTACCTAACATGGCGGCGAGAATATCCATCACAAAAGCACGTCGCGTTCCCAATGGTTCCCCCTTATAAGCAAAATAAAAAAGCGGCGTGGGATTATTTCCTTTGATTCGAATTGACCTACCAAATATCTTGTTATCTCCAAGATAAGACGCACCACTATCTTTAGTTTTCTTCCAAACTGCTAACTCATTATTCGCCTGTAAACCTCCAAACTTCTGTTCAACCAAGGCAAATATTTTCTCATGATCCACATCCCCCACGATTACAATGATGGCATTATTGGGGGCGTAGTACTTCTTAAAAAAATCCTGAAGTTGCGGACGAGAAAGATTCTTCAGATCTACTTCATCGCCAATCACAGATCCTCCATAGGGAGTACCCTTAAAAACCTCCTGCATCATGGCCAATAAAAGTTTGCCATGAGGGGAATTCTCGTAACGCATTTTTCGCTCCTCAAAAATAACTGCGCGCTCCTTTTCGAAGGCCTGCTCTTCTAAGAGTAAATACCCCATTCGATCGGCCTCCATATCCATAATCAACTCAAGCCCCGATGAAGGTAACTCCTGATGATAAACAGTCGAATCAAAGGTGGTGTAGGCGTTGGATGAACCCCCTAGCGCCTCCAATTGCGAATCAAAAAGTCCCGGTCCATATTTTTTAGCACCTTTAAACATCATGTGCTCTAAAAAATGAGTGGCCCCAGTAGTCCCGTCGCTTCGGGATTCATAACGGCCCCCTACATCGTAGAAGGTGTGATAACTCATAATAGGTAGTAAATGGTTTTCATGCACCAGAACCACAAGACCATTCTTCAAAATCTTCTTATGAACGGCGAGTTTTGGTAATTCATGACCATTTTGGACTAGCTGAGAAGCCCGTTCGGCATCAAAAGCAGGGGGGTTGGTCTGATGAGAACATCCCCATAGTGTGAAGGCTAAGAAACAAGCCATAACCTTCATACCCATTGCAATACATCTGTTCATGAAAAATTCTCCCGAATTGAGGTAGAATAAAATAAAATATAGATAATAGGACAAGAGTAAACGTGCGGTTGAGTCTTTACAACATTTTAACACAACGTAAACTAAACAAATGACCACCAATCAAATAACCTTTTTAGGGACTGGTACAAGCACAGGAATCCCAATGATCGGGTGCCCTTGTCAGGTTTGCCATTCCAGTGATCAGCATGACAAACGCATGCGCCAATCCATTTACTTAACCACAAAACAGCATAAACATATCTTGGTAGATACATCACCAGATCTACGATCTCAATTCTTACGTTCCCAACTCACGAAACTTGATTTTTGTTTTATTACTCATGATCATGCCGACCATCTTCATGGCATCGATGATGTCAGACCATTTTGCTTCGGCCCTCCCTCCAAAGATATCGACATTATGATCTTAAAAATACATCAACAGATCCTAGAAGATCGCTTTCCCTACATCTTTCAACGGCAAAAAATTTTCAACGCAAAAAACCCATATCTCGGTGGTGGACTGCCTCTACTCAATCTGCATATCGTCTCGCCTGGCCCACAACTCCTGCATGGCGAACAATTTACGCTGTTCGAACTCCCTCATGGACATGGGATTACTATGGGCCTCTATCATGAAGGGATGGCCTATGTAGTGGACTGCCACGAAATCCCACCCCCGGCCATGGCCATCTTAAAAGGTAACACCAATGTTCTCATCATAGATTGCCTACAACGCTCTCCCCATCAAACCCATCTGCATATCTCAAAGGCCTTTGAATATATTCGCGAAATTGCTCCTAAACATGCTTACCTCACCCATATGAATCATGATCTTTCACATGGGGAATTGACCAAAATGGCGAAAGAGCATTTTGGGACTTCCGTCACCCCCGCTTGCGACATGCAG
>CAYHRT010000108.1:0-12592 GCA_964359085.1 uncultured Bdellovibrio sp.
ATTCGGGAGGAGGAACTCAAAAACTATTCAGGTGCTTTGATCGTTGTCGGCCACGACAGAACTTTCATTGAAAATGTGACGGACAAATGCTGGTTGATTCACGATGGCGGACTTGAGATCTTTACGGGCGGTCTTTCGCAAGCAGAAATGTTTTTAGAGGCCATTACTTTGGAGTCTGATCTCAAGATAATGGCCGAGAAAAAAAACACCACCGCGATTAAAGAAAAATTATCTTACAAGGACAAACAACGCCTGCTGGTTATTCAAGGCGAAATTGAGGCCCAGGAGAAGCAAGTCATAATGACCAAAGCCGAACTTTCTAAGTTTGACTATAGTATAATGGACAAAGATAACTCCCAAGCCTTACTTAAATTGCAACAGCAAGTTGTGCTTGTTGAAAAAAAACTTGATGAATTAATTAATGAATGGGCCGATTTGGAAGAAAAATTATCTTAAAGAAAAGAATCGTCAAGAGAATTGTCATATGTTTGGCAGTATGCGAATCATTTGTTAAACATTCATCCCCTGTTATATTCGTGACATAAGTAACAATGGTAAATCATTTTTGCCACGTACATTCATATAAACGGGAGAAATATTATGCAGAAACTTACAATTGAAATGCCACTTGTATCACAATGTGTTGTTAATTCTTGCGCATACAATGTAAATAGTGGTTGCCATGCCAAGGCCATAACTATTGGTGATGCTAGCAATCCTAATTGTGATACATTTCTGAGTTCAACAACTCATTGCAAAGAGAAAATGCGCAATGCTGGAATAGGCGCATGTAAAGTTTCTACCTGTAAATACAATGATGATTTGGAATGTAAAGCGGAAAAGGTGTCTGTCGGCTTTTCTGGAAAAGCAACATACTGCCTAACTTTTAAGGTCTAACAAAGACCAAGTTAAGTAACTGGATGATCAATGGATAAGATCAGCAGAAAAAACGGTAAAAACAGCACCAGTCTTCGTAGTATCTCTACAGATTGGAATCCGAGTACTGACATTTATCAAACGGCTGATGGCTGGGTGATTAAGATGGAGTTGGCAGGAATTGATTCTGAGGACCTAGAGGTAAGTACTTTAAACCGAAATTTAAGCATTAAGGGACAGCGCAAAGATTCATTTATTGAGCGCAATTGGGTGCATGTATCAATGGAAATTCTATACAGCTCCTTCGAACGTTTAATCGAACTCCCTTCGAATGCTGATTTGGCAAGCGTGAAGACGGAGTATCGGAATGGAATGTTGATTATCAAAGTCAAAAAATTGGATTGGAAAAAGTCATGATGGAAGAAAAAAGCGAACTGGTATCATCTTCAGCTTCGGCGCCGGTGCTGATCCTGACGGATGCAGTTCTGTTTCCAGGAACAACCTTGCCGATTGTCATAGCTAGTCATTTAGGTATTGAGGCCGTCAATGTTGCGCTTTCGAGGCCAGAAAAGAGTCTCATCGCTATTACCATTCGAGCTAGTTCTCAAGAAAAACTAGAAATTCAGGAAGCAGATCTTTATCAAATTGGAACAAAAGCTGTTATCAGCCGCATGAACAGAATTGATGGTTCCATGAACATATTATTAAATGGAATTTCTCGTGTAAAAGTGGAGCGTTACTCAAAACATAAACCGTATTTTGAAGCCGATATCACTCATCTGGCTATGTCAGAAGATTCGAGTCCAGAAACTGAGGCCTTGCATAGAGAGAGCTTAAAAATTTTTGGCGAAATGAGGCGAAATATTACTGCTGAAACGGGACTTCCCATTTCAGAGCTTATCAAAAATGTTCAAAATCCACTTTATCAGACCTATTTAATAGCCGTTATTCTTGGTCTGGGAGTCGAAAAAGAACAGACATTACTTGAAGCTCCAACAAGAAAAGAAGCCTGTAAAATTTTATATGACTATATCTCCTATGAACAAAATGTTCAGAAATTGAGAGAGAAAATATCAGACCAAGTGGCCAATGAACTTGGTAAAGAACAAAGAGAATACGTGCTACGCCGTCAGCTTGATGAAATTCAAAAAGAACTTGATGGAAAAACAGGTCAAGAAGATATCAAAGTGCTTGAAGAACAGCTCGTAAAAGCAGGACTACCTGAAAAAGCATTCAATGAGGCGAAAAAGCAATTAAAACGCCTTAGCAGTTTAACAGCAATATCGCCCGAATATCAGGTGACTCATTCATATTTGCAACTTCTATTAGAATTACCTTGGAATAAGAGAACTGAAGATAACCTTGATTTAGATCGGGCCGAGGTCATTCTAAATGAAGACCACTATGACCTAAAGGATGTCAAACAAAGGATTATTGAGCAATTAGCAGTATTAAAACTTAATCCTTCGGCCAAAGCACCTATTCTTTGTTTTGTTGGACCGCCAGGTGTGGGAAAAACATCATTAGGCCAATCAATTGCCAGAGCACTCGGCCGGAAATTTGAAAGGATGAGCCTTGGTGGAATGCATGATGAAGCCGAGCTTAGAGGTCATAGGCGGACTTACATCGGTGCCATGCCTGGACGGATCATAGAAGCAATCAGACGTGCCACAGTTAATAATCCCCTCATTATGCTAGATGAAATTGATAAGCTTGGGGTTGATTTTCGTGGTGACCCCGCTGCGGCGCTAATGGAGATTTTAGACCCATCCCAAAATTTCGGATTTCATGACAATTACTTAGATCTACCCTTTGACTTATCTAAAGTATTCTTCATAACAACGGCCAATACTACCGAAAATATTTCAAGGCCTTTGTTGGATCGCATGGAAATATTAAGACTCGCCGGATATACCGAATATGAAAAAATTGAAATTGCCAAACGCTATCTTATCCCACGTGAGATAACCGAAACTGGCATTCAAAAGAATCTTCTTATTTTAAGTGATGATATTCTCGGTGTAATTATTCGTGAATATACTCGCGAAGCCGGAGTGCGAGAATTACAACGTTCAATATCCCATGTCGCACGCAAGATCGCCATTCAAGTTGCTCGCGGAAAAAGTTCTGTTGCCGAAGTTACCTCGTCCAATATTCAAGATTTCCTTGGTCCCAAAAAAGTCTTTCTTGAACAGATACGCAAAAAATGGGGAACGGGGATCTCAACAGGAATGGCCTGGACCGAAACTGGTGGCGATCTCATCTATATTGAAACGTCCTTTTTGCCAAAGAGAAAGGATGAAATTAAAATTACCGGGCACATTGGAAACATTATGCGCGAGTCTGTTACCTGCGCCTTAAGTTACGTCTGGGCCAACCCAAAATTTAAAAGTGACGCCGAAGATATTAGAGATTCAGGTGTACATGTTCATATTCCTGCGGGTGCCATTCCTAAGGACGGCCCTTCGGCCGGTGTGGCCGTGGCCGTCGCATTGGCATCACTCTACGCCAGAAAACCTGTGAGAAACGACTTGGCCATGACCGGTGAAATCACTCTCAGTGGCCTTATTCTACCTGTAGGGGGTGTCAAGGAGAAAGTATTAGCGGCCCATCGTGCTGGAATACGGGAGATTATCCTTCCGCGAACAAATGAAAAAGATATCAATGAAATCCCTGAAGAGATTCGCAGAGAGATAAAGTTTTTTTTAGCCGATGAAATTAACGAAGTTTTAAATGAAACAATTCCAGGCATCTTCGGCCAGTGAGGACCTATGGAGTACAATCATTGCTGTAGAGTAGTTTTAACTGGCGGTCCGGGTGGCGGCAAGACCACAGCGGCTGATCTTTTTCGCCGCGAGCTAGGAAGCGAAGTTGTTATTGTACCTGAAGCTGCAACTCTTTTATATCTCGGTGGTTTTCCGCGCTCAACAGAAATCGAAGTTCGGAAGGCAACACAAAGAGCAATTTACCACGTTCAAAGAAATTTAGAAGATATTCAATTTATAAATTACAAAAATCGCATCCTCTTATGTGACAGGGGAACCATTGATGGAGTGGCCTATTGGCCAAATGAGCAAAGCGGTTTTTTTCATCATTTGGGAACAACCCTGCAAGATGAAATAGCGCGCTATGATGCTGTAGTTTTTTTTGAATCAGCGGCGGTGGGCGGGATGTCCATCGAAGGGGGGAATCCCATTCGAACAGAATCAAGCGAAGAGGCGATTACCTTAAATGAGCGCTTGTACAAGGCTTGGTCACAGCACCCAAAGTTTTATTTAATAAAGCACGAAATGTCTTTTTTTCGTAAAATATCCGCTGGTCTGGATGTTCTAAATGAAATTGTAAAAATGCACCATGCACGCGTGAAAATAGCACGATAAGGGAGTGACCTTGTTTCTTTACTGCAGTGATTTCTCTCAAATTGCTTTCTCATCATAGAAGCATATTATAATTTAAATTTTGCAAAACTAGGGAGATCGAAATGAAAACTTGTGACGTTTGCCAAAATGAATATGACAAAACATTTGAAGTTATTATCCAAGGCAAGCACCATACGTTTGATTCTTTTGAATGTGCCATCCATGCCATAGCTCCTCGATGTCACCAATGCCAGTGTGCCATCATTGGACATGGAGCTGAAAAAGATGGAGTGATGTATTGTAGTGCACATTGTGCACGCAAAGAAGGGAAAGCTGGTCTCTGTGATCGTAGCATTGCTATCACAGTCTAGAAGGTAAAAGAATACCGGTTCATGGTTCTACTATGGCGTATAAATCATATGGAATTATTTCGAACATAGTTAAAATTATTGCCTGGATTTTATTTTTGTTTATTATGACACACATTTTTTTCAGGACAGAACAATCAGCAGAGACACCAGAAAAGACCATCGACAAAAATGAGAAAACATCTAACTCTAATAACGATACAATGAAGTTTAAATATATCAATCCGCCATCCTATGAAACCCTGGGTCGTGGATTAGTCTATAATTGTAAGGGAAAACATTGGGCGTGCGTGAATAAGGATGCCTATTTTACATGCAGAGATAATATGCAATGGAATATCATTCATAAAACAGTCCATGAATGTATAATTGCCAACGTCTATGCTACTGAGCAAGATTGTAAACTTATTCAACTTCACAACATTAATACTCGCGAGAAAACTGTTTTTTGCAAATGACAGCTTCTTAATGTTCGCTATTTTCGGATGGTTGGGTTGCAAGCCAATCTGCAGATTCTTGTCCAAAGTTTTTCTTCAGGTCAATAATTTGTTCATCGATGAGAGATCGATTCGTTAAAAAGGTCTTAATGTGGATTTTTTGCTTTGTGACTTTTAACCATATATATGTTGTAACAAAAGATTTCGAGAACTTCTGATATGGGTTGCCCCACAGCGAGAGCATCTTGTGCCATGCAAACGCCCCTGCGGTAAGATAATTCACTCTCTCCTTTTCACTTCGTTCATACAAATGTACATCGCCGCTCAAAACCAGAGGGACTTTGTATTTTTCAAGCAATGGGACCAATCTTGCCTTGAGTTCTAACATTTCTGGTTTATTTTTCTTAAAAATATTGGAGGTAAAAACAGGATAATGCAATAAAACGATTATGGCCTTCTTATATGCTAAGGCCCTTTTCATTTCTTTTTCGATAAATCCCCATTGCTCATCTTTATCAATTGAACTCATTCGATTTAAATTTGAATTAAAAATAATAATATTACATTGCGGTAATGAAATAACAAAACTGGATCGAGGTAGTGTTTTACCCCTGAGATATTTTTCAAATTGCCATGGTACCCTGGGCGGGCCGGGCACAAAACCAAGCCCTTGATATTCATGATTACCGATAGTAGAAACAATTGGTCGATAGGATAAGGCCGGAGAAGCGCTCGCAAAAAATTCTTCCCATTCTTCGATTTGTCCCCCTTTATGGACAATATCCCCACCATGCAATAAAAGATTAGTATTTCCATATTCCCAATTTTTATCGAGCATCTTTCGAAGCTTATGCTGGTCGGTAAAATAACTATGGGTATCACTGATAAAGCCAAGATAAATTGGCGAGGAATCATCGCATGGGATACGTGGAAGTTCTCTTGAAAAGATTTCTTCCCTCGTCCTGGCATCACTAATTTGCAACTTCAAAGTCTTATCACACTCAAGTTTTCCCATTGATAGGCTGATGATCTTATTTTTTGCGGGGGTAATGGATACCTCATTAACTTTTAGCGGTAATGAGGCATTGACTTCAAATTTTATGAAAACTTCGTTGTCATCAGACACGATGGTATAGGGGAAAATCTTGAAAAAAGGCAAATGATCTTGCTCATGCAGATATGAGGTACAACCTAATAAAAGCAATAAAAAATAATAATATCGATTTATATGAATCTTTTCTATCTTCAACAACAAAGTGAAATGGGTCGCGTCACGCCACCCAATATCTATAATCAACATAACAAACACTAACGAGAGCAGCAATATTTGTTGCGATTTTTTTTCTGCAAGAATCTAGAGTCAAATACTATGATTTTATCTCTATCCTTACCTATTTATCTGCTATCCATCACTCACCCGAATATTTAGACGCATGGATCATGTCTTTCTTAATTGGTATATATCAAATCTTAAACTCATTATTGAGTATTTCATCATTAAGGAGAAAAAAAAATGAGAATTAACAATTTGCTTCTTGCATTTGCCTTATTATGTCTCGTCCCTCTTGCGATAACCGCAAAGGAAAAGTATTCAAATCTTGAAGAGTACCATAGTATTGTAATGTCCTTTGCGAAAGGCGAGCATAATCTATCTTCTGCAGATATGAGCAATTTAAAAACTGTTCTTCGGAGTGTGCGAGAAAAAGGAAACATCTCAAAAGTAGAAGTCGCAGCCTGGTCAGATAGAGAACACCTTGCAACAGCAAATTTACCAAAGATGGACCGAGACCTGGCCTATCGACGCCTCCAGACTGTTAAAAACACTCTAAAAAAGAATATCGGAAGTATGAATTATATTGGGTTATATAACATGGCGGAAAATGCAAACTGGGTTGGCAGATTTTTTCACAGTTCTGAAGCTGAACTCAATGCTGTTTTTGCAAAAAAGGAGACTGGAGCTTTGGAGCGCCAAGAGTTGGAAATAATCAAAAGAGAAGGCACACCTTCTAAGGCGATTGTTGTACTAAAGGTTCGAAAAAAATAAAATTGGCAACGTTCATTACCTCCCACCCTACCGATACTCGGTGGGAGGTTTGGGAAGGGTATTAATTATCGATAGTTCTTGCTTCGAATTCTGTAATCTCACCTGCTTCAGTCTTATAACTGATTTGGATTGGTCTGCAGCACACTTCGCAATCCTCAATATATTCCTGAGTATTAAGACACATCTCAAACACCATTGAGATCGGGGAATTACAATAGGGACAGTTAAAAAAATATTCTTCCTCACCCTGCATAATTTAATTCTGGCCCCTTCTACAGTCTTTAGTGTTTTAGATTCTTCTTCATCCCCTCAATGGCCTTATCTTTTTGATCTTCAAATCGTTGAAAAATGCTTGAAAGCTTCTTACTATAGTTTTCCTTAGTTTTGCCGTATCGCTGTTGGATAAGACCATTGATTGCCTTGATGTCACCTTTTGTTTTATCCAGCTCATCATCGGTCAATTTACCCCAAGCCTTTTGAACTTCGCCCCTAATCTCGCGCCATTTTCCTTTAATCGTGTCTTCATTTAATGTCTTCATCATTTTGCTCCTTTGTTTTGTGTCAAATTATTTCCCTTTCCGGTAAACATTCCTCCAATGAAGGAAAGTATTGCTAGTATCAAAAATACCACCAAAAGCATTTTTCCAATTTCTATAGAAAGTCCTGCAACTCCATAAGCGCCAAATAAAAATGCGATGATGGCCAGAACAAAAAAAGCAAAAGCGGCACGTAACATATTACTTCTCCTTTTTTATGACATGTTCATTTGATCTGAAGTTTTAGCCTTTACATATGATCGCGATCATTACGATTGTTCATTAACCTCACAGGAGCACCCATCCATATCTATCTAATTCGCAATGTTTATTCATAAAAGATCCGATTATAAAATCGGCCAACATTTGTGTTGTAATTTAAAATAAAAAAAGAAATCCAAATAAGACTTGCGGAAGATAAACATAAGCCAAATGTTTGTACTGCTGGCGAAATAGATTCTCACATTCTGTAACAAAGAAGAGGGGAAACGTGTAGCATGCAAATGAGAGCATAGTATCATCGCTGATAAAAACATAGCTCATTTGAAATGATTATCCGCAACGGCATCATTTCTACAGGAATGAAACAAGTCATAAGCGAGGATTCAATTTCATGCGATTGAAGAAAATATTTATTGTCTTGCTTATTTTTTTCTCATGTAACTTTTCAGTTGTTGCCGTCACACCACAATGGGGGATTGGGGCCGTGATTGGAGACCCCACAGGATTATCGATAAATTATTTCATGAATGAGATTCAAAGTCTCCATTCTGTCCTATCGTTCGATTTTAATGGTAGCGATGAATTGAATTTTTCTTCCCATTTCACCTGGTGGAAAAGATTTAGTGATATGCCTCTCAGACCCTTGCGATGGTTTTATGGCCTTGGTGGTGAAATTGCTATCTTTGATCAGGTCCATAACAGATTCCATGACAATGATGTTGAACTGGGCCCCAGCGCAACGCTGGGAGTATCTTATGCTTTTGAGTCAGCTCCTCTGGAAGTTTTCCTTAAATCAAACCTCACTCTCAATGTCATCCAAGAAACCGATGTTGATATGGATCTAATGCTTGGCCTACATTTTAATCTGTGAATTCTTTACTATTACAATGAGGTCATAGATCAGGATGAGTGAGTGAGGTCATGGCATATGCTCAAAAAATCATGTGTAATGGGGAAGTGTTAGAAACAGGAGAGAATAATATGATCGGTGCAGCTGTTGCTTTTTTTACTCTTGCCGTTGTTGCTGTTTTTTTTGGCGCTTATGGAATTGCCGGACTTTCAATGGAAATTGGCAAATTACTTGTAGCTATTTTTCTGATCCTCGCTGTGATTTCTTTTTTTGTCTCAATCTTTACAGGAAGGCATCAAAAACCACTTTGAAACTACTAAGGCACGTAGCGTGAGACTTTGGATCATCATTAGATTGGAGGAGTTAGATGAAATGGATTGTTTTGATAGTAGTTTTAATGAGTTTTGGACCAACTCTCTTTTCTGGCTGCGCTAAAATGAAGGGCGAATCAGCGGGTGAATATATTGACGATTCAGTGATCACAACAAAAGTTAATTCGATAATAGTCAAAGACCCATCTGCAGAATATTTCAAAATTGATGTTACCACAATACAAGGAGATGTCGTCCTACAGGGGTTTGTGCCGAACAGGGAAATCGAAGATAACCTTGTGAAAAAAATAAAGGAAGTCCGAGGTGTGAAATCCATCAAGAGCCTCATGAAGATAGAAGACAAAAAATAAATTTATCTATGCGGATTTGCGATCTAAACGTAAATATTAGGTGCGATTTCTGCTTCCCCTCTTGACATACCTTCCCATAATATCATTATATCATTAATACATTTGCTCAAATGATCAAATGTTGAATAAAGCAAGGAAACAAGGAGTGAATATGACTGGCAAAGCAGATTCCATTCGCAATGAGATTTCACGCTATTTTTCAAATCGAACGAGCGCCAAAGCGGTAGCGATCCCAGCTAATCAGCGCTATTCATCGGAAGACTTAATTGATCTTCCTGAAGATGCCGTTTTTTGTTCGGATGGGTGTGGCAATCCTCTTCTTTATACAGACATCCGCGCCGGTCAAGTGGTAGCAGACCTTGGGGCCGGAGCTGGTCTTGATGTACTTTTGGCAGCTCGACGGACTGGGCCTAACGGTAAAGTCATTGGAATAGATATGACTGACTCTATGATTGAGCTCGCGCGAGGCAATTCGGAGACGGCAGGACTCAAAAATGTTGAGATTCGCAAGGCCTTAATCGAGGCCTTACCAATTGAGGACCGAAGCATTGACTGGGTAATCTCAAACTGCGTTATCAATCTCTCTCCGGAAAAAGAGAGAGTATTTGCAGAGATCCATCGTGTACTAAGACCAGGTGGACATATGGTGATCTCGGATATTGTCGTAGACAATGTGCCAGGTTGGTTTCGCTTTCTGACGGCTTTTATAAGCGGCACAGTAGCAACTATGATCGATGAATGTTCTTATCTACTCGTTATGAAGGCCTCGGGATTGACCGCTCTCGAAATTAAGGATCGAACTATTTTTTCAGGCCCGCGCCTTCGTAAAATGCTCCTAGCAGATATCGGGAGATTTCAAAAATCAGAGAAAGGAAAAGGATGGGGTGTGCTAGCGGCAGTGGAGCGGATATACTTATTACCAATCCTTTTTTTGGCAGAGCGAATTCTGGCAGGAAAAATTTCGAGTATCAAGGTATCTGCCCAAAAGGCCCTGGAGGTTTAGTACATGAGCAAAAGTAAAGCGGGCCAATTGAAGGATTTATTGTTACCTCGTTTTTTTAAAGCGCTGGGAGATCCCACAAGAATGTCTATTTTGCAAAAGTTGGCCGAGCATGGTCAAGCATGCTCAGTTAATGAAATTGGCAAGAGTTGTTCTGTGGGGATTTCTGCCGTTTCACGTCATCTGGCGGTTCTACGTGAAGCCGGTATTCTCACCTGCCAGCGACGGGGAAAAGAAGTTTATTATCAAGTACGAACGGGAGATATTATGGGAATGCTGCAAGGATTCGCCGATTCCATGGGGAAATGTTGCCCTCTCCTTGGTGCAAAAAGGCGAACAAATAAATAAAAAAAGACTCCCCATTATTTAGTTCGCACCGACGAAGGATATCCGTGGCCGTGACACATCGGTGGAACACAATTATGTTAAAATCTTCCCACCCCACAGATTCTCTAAAAAGGTTTGATAGGACATGACATCAATTCCGTTACTTTTTCTTGCTACAGGGTCGCGAGTTATCAGAATGTAGCGTTTAATTTTCTGTTCCTCTTTAAGTGCCAGAAGACCCGTCAACATTTTCTCATTAAAGCTTCCGGACGATTTTATCTCGATAGCGACATCGTCACCGACAATGCAGTCTACTTCAAACTGTCCCGTCGTAGTTCGCCAATAGGTCATCGCCCCATCAAGTTGGTTGTAGCCAATATAGGCGCTAAGTTCCTGGATAATAAAATGTTCAAAGGCCTTACCGAAAGCTTCCGAACGCAACAGAATGTTCTTGCGACCTGCGAGATAGTTGGCCACTCCCACATCAAACATATAAATTTTGCTTTTTGAAACCACCTTTCGCTTTTTCGTTTTGCGATAAGGTTCAAGTTCAAAGGCCAGCAAGGTGTCTTTTAAAATCTCAATAAAGTTGGCGACCGTTCTGGGAGGAACTCCTGAATCGTCTGCAATACTTTGATAATTTAATTCTTCGCCAGAACGCTGCCCAATCACATCAATGAAGCGCGCGTAGTGGTCAATCTTTCGGACAATGGCCTCAGCGATTATTTCTTCCTTCAGATAAAGATTGATGTATTCCTTTAACTCTAACCAAGGTTCATCCGACTGATAAATGATCGGAAGGCCTCCGACATTGCAATATTTTTCCAGGGAAAAATCGGGTAGCTCCTGAGTTGTTAAGGGAAACATCTGCAGGCTGCGGGCCCGACCTGCAAGCAGGTTTGCACCGCCATGCTTTAGTTTTCTCGCACTACTTCCGGTAAGCAAGAAATGAATTTTTCTACTCTCTATTAAACGATGAACCTCATCAAGAAGTGAAGGTAATTTTTGAACTTCATCAATAACTACAAATTTTCTATTTATTTCCTCGGCCAGGGCTGCGGGACGTCTCAAAAAACGAGCGAATGTTGAAGAATCGAGAAGATCAAATACCTGTGCGTCTGGAAGATCATGCTTGATAAGCCAGGACTTCCCCGTCGCCCTCGGGCCAAAAAGAAAGTGGCTCTTCTTTTTGATGGCCGTTTGTAAGTTCAAAATGCGTTTATACATAGATATATTATCGGCATATTGTTGCTGATTTTCAATATAATTCGGCATGATATAGCTGAATTTAAAAGCAGGCCAGCAGATTGTTGCTGCTAAAAACATGTTCGTAAGATTTCGCTTCAGTTCTATTGGCCGTTGCACATCGGTTGCACATTTGCGAAAAATTCGACCCCACAAACTAAAAAGGCCCCTCTTTCGAGGGGCCTTAAGTATCTAAAACAATTCTAAAAATTTTGGTTGCGGGGGCTGGATTTGAACCAACGACCTTCGGGTTATGAGCACTTTGTGCGCTCGTTCTAACGGACTGTAATTATTAAGTATTTCCTAATCAAAACAAATGGTTCTTCAATTTACGTTGCTTGCTTGTTCTGGGGTTTTCGGGTTGTTTCGGGCGGCCGTAGCACATCGGTAGCACATACTGATTTATATTTCGATTCTGTTAGTGCAGTACACTTTCGCATCGATCCATCGCACCATCCAAAACCCAGCAAAGTTTATTGTAGAAAGAGTCGATAAACTTTTTGCGCACTCGACTCTTCTCATGATTGGCGTCTGCGGCCACGGCATCACGTAGAAGATCAAGATCGCTTTCCCAACCGCTAAGAACAATGCCCTCGTCACAAGCATAAGCTGAATAGATCAGACGTACAGATTCTAGATTGTAGGG
>CAYHRT010000109.1:0-12587 GCA_964359085.1 uncultured Bdellovibrio sp.
CGTTGCAGGCAACGAGTCCGATGGCCAACGCACTTGAAAATCAAAATCCGAAGGGTATACCTGCGACCGAAGAAATTTCCTCAAAAGTCGGATATGACGATCTCAATAAGGCCTACTTTCAGAAATCACCGCGCAATCTTGCACCAGAGCGCTCGCATGAAGAAAGGAAATCAGATTTTTTTCCGGTGAGCAACGCTCTTTCAAAAAATGCTTATGTAAAAGAGGCCCACCGCTGTTTTTCTTGTGGCGTCTGCAACTACTGCCGAAACTGTGAACTCTTCTGCCCGGATAAATCTATAAGGTTTGATGTACAGGATGTACGGAATGCCGGCGTTGCAGGAGCATTCGCCGGCCAAGAGGATGGTCTCAAATCGTTAACCATTGATTACGATCACTGCAAGGGTTGCGGTATCTGCGTGTACGAGTGTCCACGCTGTGCCATGGATATGGCAAAGGAGTAAAATATGAGCGATGTAAAAATATTGACAGGCAATGAGGCCGCGGCCATTGGAGCGAAGCTGTGTCGGCCAAAAGTGGTGAGCGCCTACCCTATCACTCCCCAAACTCAAATTGTCGAGGCCATCGCAGATATGCATGCCTCGGGCGAAATGGATTGTCAGTACATTCCGGTTGAGTCCGAACATTCTGCCTTGGCAACATTGATTGCTTCTTCCGCCGCTGGCGTGCGGTGCTTTACCGCCACTTCGAGCCAAGGTTTAGTCTATATGGCGGAAATGCTCCATTGGGCGGCGGGGGCGCGCACTCCGATTGTCATTGTCAATGTCAACCGTAGCTTGGCACCACCATGGAATATCTACGGCGACCAGAATGACTCCCTCTCCCAGAGGGATGCCGGTCTCCTCCAATTTTATTGCGAGAGTGCCCAAGAAGTTTTGGACACCGTTATTCAAGCTTATAAAATATCCGAACAAGTTGGTCTCCCCTCTCTTATTAACCTTGATGCTTTTTTTCTCTCACATACTGCCGAGCCAGTCACCATTCCCACGCAAGAAAGTGTCGATCAGTTTTTACCTCCCTACCAGCGTGAGCTAAAACTGGAGATCGAGCGGCCTATCACCTTTGGGGCCTTGGAAGATTCAGAACGCTATATGGAATTGCGCTACGAAATTCAAGAGGCGCAACTGGAGGCCTTGAGTGCCACCAAAGAAGTAGACCAGGAATTTCATCGCATTTTTGGTCGTCAATACGGTGTCCTTGATAGCTTTATGACTGAGGATGCAGAAACTATTTTAGTCACTTCTGGCACCATCACCACAACGACGCGTGCGGTGGTTCAGGCCCTTAGAGAAGAAGGCAAGAAAGTCGGACTGCTCAAGGTTCGCCTCTTTCGACCATTTCCTCTCGAAGAAGTGGCCATGGCGCTCAAGAATGCAAAACGTGTGGCCATAATCGACCGCAATTTCTCTTACGGTGCGACGGGAATTTTTGCCCAAGAAATACGCAATGCCCTTTATCATTTACCTATACGTCCTTTAATTTATTCTTATGTGGTCGGGATCGGCGGCCGCGATGTTGGCCCCGAGGTCATTTTAGATCTCTACCAACAAGTGCTGACAGAAACTACACCGAAGGTTGAATCCACCTGGATCGGACTGCGTGAGCTACGCCGGCCCGATCTCGAAATCCAAAAATATGAACCTCCCCAATCCTGTGAACTGGTCAATGCAGGTGGACGGGGTTGTCCCGGATGTGGTGCCGCCTGGGGACTTGATAAAGTCTTGCAAGTCATGGGGGCCAATACCATGATGGCCATTCCGGCCTGCTGCTCCACCATTATCACTGGTGACTCACCTACGCGGATGCTCAATGTTCCAGTTTACCATTGCGGTTTTGCTACCGCTGCCGCAACGGCCACAGGCATCTCACGCGCGCTCTATAGCTTGAAACAAACCAGTACCACCGTACTCGCTTGGGCCGGCGATGGCGGAACTTTTGATATCGGTATTCAGGCGCTCTCGGGCGCCGCCGAACGAGGCGAAGATATCATCTACATCTGCTATGACAATGAGGCCTATATGAATACCGGCATCCAGCGCAGTGGTGCCACTCCTTTTGGCTCGGCCACCACAACGACACCAGCGCATGGGCCTAAGTCGCAAGCCAAAAAAGATATTATGGCCATCATGGCGGGACATAATATTTCCTATTGTGCCAGTGCCTCGGCGGCCTTCCCCATGGACTTTTTCGCGAAACTCGAGCGGGCAAAAAGTTTTCAGGGCAAGGGTTTGCGCTTCATTCACTTTTACTCGCCCTGCCCTCCCGGACATAAGATTGAAAGTCAGAAGGCCATCGAATTCGCTCGACTAGCGGTTCTCTCTCAGGTGTTCCCTTTATATGAAATCTATGATGGCAGCGATTACCGAATTACTTATGAACCTGAACAGGTCATTCCCGTCAGTGAATATCTCCTCCCACAAGGACGATTTAAACATTTAGATGAAAATGCCATCCAGCAAATTCAGTCCATGGTGCAAAAAAGGATGGAACGCTTAAGACATTTAGCTGAGCTGGCGAAGGTGTAAAATCCAAACAATTTACTACAAAATTTGGGCACCCGCCAAAAATCTGTGAAAAAGTGTAGAGATATTACTCCAGATTAGAGCTGTAATATCAGTAGCTTACATGCATTATTTTTTTTATTTTGGGATGAAGAAAAATTCGTTCTTAAAGCTGTTACACTCGATCCATAACCTCAATAATACAGGTGGATTATGATTTTAAAAATCACTCCCATATTCCTGCTGTCAATCCTTGCCGGGTGCAGTGGCAAAGATGCCGGTAGTAATGGTGCCGTAGGAACGATCTCAAATGCCAAGGAGGCCACGATTGAGAGGGCCAAAGAAATCAAGAGTACGACTTCGCAGGATTCTTCTGACTCTTCCAACTCTTCCGATTCTCAAGGCACCCTCGAGGCGTCTCTCACTTCCACTTCGAATGTGACAAGTGATACGAACGATCCGGTTATTTTGGCAAATATCACAGGGGTCGCACCGGCAAATGAAATTGAAGAAATTGAGAAGGTTGAACAACAGACGAACATCACTACTAGTGCGACTAGCACTGCTTCGACAACTGTCACCAATGATACAAATCTCACCTCAGACACGCTGACCACCGAGCAAAGCGCTGTGACAGTTCAAGAAGTAACCCAAGAAGTGCCTCAAGAGGTAAATCAGACCGTAACGAGTGATCCCACCCCAGAGAGTCTCTCTCCTACGGAAGCTGAAATCGCGAATATCGACAAATTAGTACACATTAAGGGTACCATCCATTGCATTCATTCATTGCCTGACGGTTGGATTATTGGAGGAGACCTTCAAAGTTTCAACGGAGAAACGGTAGGCAACATAGTAAAAATAAATTCCAAGGGTGTGCTGGACAAAAAATGGAGCACGAATTTTGGAGATGGGGCCACCGGAATCATCCGAAAGATTAAAAGGTTCAAGCAAAATAGCATTATTATCATGGGAGATTTTAAAGAAGTGAGCGGCATCAAAGTGCCTCAGGTGGCCAGGATACTTGCCAATGGACAGGTTGATCGTGAATTTTCGAGAAGTGAAAATACTCCCTTATGGGAAGGCCAGGTGAATGATTTTGTTGTTCGAGGCAATGGCGATATTGAAGCTATCGGGAAATTTAGTCTTGCCCAGCAAGAGAAAAATGAATCGTCCTATTTATTTTTGCAGCACTCGGCTTCCGTAGAAACAGAAAAAGACAATGTAAAAATAAATGAGAAAAAAATAAACAAGAAGAATAAAAATAAAAAATGAGAGGATGGCCTCATGAAAAATTTTATCATTATCGTATGTTTCTTAAGCTTGGCCAGTAGTTATGCCAAGGATAAACAAGACAAACAAGCATTGCAAAATATTAATGATCTCGATAGCGAATTACACTCAATAGATACGCAGAAGAAGCAAACGCTTATTGGTGGAGACATCAAAGGCAAAGGGATCGTAAGAATTAATAAGGGTGGCATCATTGACCCGACCTTTGAAAAAAACTGGGTGGCCGGTGGCTTCAACGGCCCAGTTCATAAAATTGTTTCACGCAAAAATGGAAGTGTAGTGGTGGGAGGCGATTTTACACTTTTCGACACCTCGCTGGTTGGCCATATCGCTATTCTTCATAAGGATGGCACCCTTGATCGTCAAGCGGCCAAGAATATGGGAGTTGGATTTAATGGTGCAGTTTCTGCCATCGAAATAGAACGGGATGGCTCGATTATCGTGGCCGGTGATTTTGACGATTTTAATGGTACTTCTGTCGGAAGAATGGTGGTTCTCACTGCCGATGGAAAATTAGTCAGGGACCTGGATAAAAATCGAACTATTCAGGGAAAAATTAACACACTAGGCAATCTATACAAAAAAGGTCTCATCATGGTGGGGATTGAAGACTCCGAGATCAACTCAGCAGTATTAAAAAATAAGTAATCGGCATAAGATAACCCTTAGAGAAAATGGAGGGTTATCTATGAATGCAGCAAATAAAGCGCAAAAGGCGTTACGTGAGGAAGCGTACAAAATAGTCAGTATTCGTAGCTTCCCGGCACTTTTATTGCTTTTTTTTCTCTTTATCTCGCTTGTTCTTGTAACACCTTTACAAAAATATGCAGCAGACCTTTTTAAAATTGGCACATACGGAATTGTGACACTCCTCCTTTTGCGATCACTCGTCAGTTTCATGCAGGTAAAAAATGAGAGCGCCAGACTGCTTAAAATAAATTTGCTTTTATTGCATTTGACCGGATTAGGAATGGGCCTTTTTATGGCATCGGTTCTGGTGCAGTTTGAACTTGGTTGGACTTCCTTCTACGCTATCCTGATTACTGTTTTGATGGCGAGCATTCATCTTGCTGCTCTATCACCTGCACTTTTGCACCTGACGCTTTTTGAATTGGCCCTTCTCGCACCCTCCATTTATGTTAATCTCACAATGGTTCCTGGCTTGCAAGGATTAGCGCTTGGAATATTTTTTAGCGCCATTTTATTGCTCATTTTTTTGGTAGGACGAGTCCAATGTAGGCAGTACTGGCTTCTGGCCAATAATAAGGCGCAAGTCGATGCCATTTTAGAGGCCCTGCCTGGGACACTCTCTTGTATCAATGCCCAAGGAAATTACACCAAAGTGAATAAGGAATTGGCCAATCTCTTACATCTCACACCTGTAGATTTTATCGGCAAGAAAGTTGGCTTCATCAAAGAAACTTCACAATTCACCCAGTTCGTGCAGGAACTTTTCACGAGTCCCCAAAAAAATCATCAGGCCATCTTTGAAATCTTTGGCAGGATTTATTTCATGGGTGGTCAAAAATATAATTTCAACAATGAAGCGGTGATTTTAGGATTGGATATTTCTGATATGGAGCAATTGAAAGAGCAAAATAGAATCCAAAGATATCAAGTGCAAAAGAGTGCTATCTTATCAAATCTCGGCGTCTTGTCGAAAGTCGCTTTAACAGAACTCTCGGATGGAATTCAAAGAGTGAATGAAAAATACTCCTCTGATCTTGAACTCATGAATATGACCAAAAAGCTTAACGCTTTGGTGATGATTTCCAACACCGGCCAGAACTCTGATGATTCAGAAAAATTTCAGAATATTAATCTTTCTCAAATTCATGAACGGATTGCTCCGTTATTTAATAATCGCTTTGATAAGCTTGCCTGCATACTAAAGGTGAATTTGGCAGAAAATTTAAAGGTCTCCTGTCGCCCATCTCAAATCGCCTTAGTCTTTGCCGTTCTTACTATGAATGCCCTGGATGCCATTGAGAGCACGACTTCAGAGCGTTGGATAACAATTGATTTGCAAAAAGAAGGCAGTAATGCCGTTTATTCTATCTGCGACAGTGGGCCTGGGATCAACCAAGAGAATAGATCCAAACTGTTTGACCCCCTATTCACCACAAAAAATACCGGAAAAGCGAGTGGCTCAGGGCTTTCGCTGGCCAAAACATTATGCGAAGCCAACTATGCCGTTCTGGAATTTGTGCCTGAATCAAAACCTACAAAATTTACCGTTACTTTTTCTCTTGTCTGAGTTGATGTTTTTCAACCATTTGAACTAACCCTAAAAAAGGTGCTAGAAAACGTCCTTGTTTAAAATTTTTTTCAAGACGAATCAAACAGGTAGCGGTCTTATCATAATCAAAATTTATCAAATACAACTCACGAATAAATTCATGGGCCAAACTAAAAAGGGCGCCAAGAGGAGAAATGGATTGCGCCGAGAGACCTCGGGGAAAGCCGACACTATTGGGCAATTCATGATGCTGGGCCACCACAATATCTACATCTGGTGGTATTTGCGGCAATTTCGAAATGATTTCGGCCATATTAATAGGGTGTTGTTTGAATTTCTCGAAAGTTTCACGATCATACTTCTCTTCAATAAAATGACGGCCATAGTAGGCAAACTCCTGCTCAAGACAGGATGGTTCTAACGCTCCATCGTGAAGAGCGGCGGCATAACATAGTTTCTCTATAATCTCAGGAGAAACCCAATTCATTTCATAGCAGATTGAGCAACTGACCATAGACAAGAGCATACAGTGATCACCTTGAAAGGAACTCTCACTATTCATCATGTTAAAAAAAGACTTCAAATCTTTTAACTCTTTTGTTCCCTTGGTGAAAAGTTGTTCGATAATCTCTTCTACTTCGCGAATAACCGCTTTTGTCACCCCAACATTTTCGAGTATGTCATTCAAAAAAATTTGCCGTGCCCTGGCGATTTGGGCCTCTGGCATATTTTCTACGGTGATGAAGGGCAATTCCGTAAACGTATCCTTATAGTTCTCATAATCTTTTCCGTGAATAAAAAAATAGTGAAATCCTTTTTTTATTAAGCCAAGGATCTTTTCTTGTTCGTAGAGATCATCTCTGTTAACAATTCTAATAAATTTGTCGTGGCCCATCTGGATATAGAGATTGCATTTCGTTTTATTTCCCTTCAAGAGTCTCGTCATCCTCGTTCTCTTGTATTCAAACTCTTCAATATGAATTTGCTTATCAGCATAGGCCGTCTGAAAAATGCTTTTGATCGTCTCCAAAAACATACTCGGGGGACAGGGTTTCCTTAGATAGGTGTTGCCTTTTTTCATCTGTTCAAAATTCTTGAAAGTCGCCAAGGTCGTAATATCTCTGGCACAAAAAAGAAGAAAGGGCGCTGGATGATTCGTTTTTACCACATACTCGTAAAGCTCCCCACCTGTCCCGCCAGGCATGACATAATCAGAAATAATAAGATCGACATTGTCTCCTTCGGCCGAAGAAGATGAAGAAGACAAAAAGGTCATAGCATCATTGGCCGAACTTTTTTCAACCACCGTTATATTTTTCACATGATTCTGCATATGAAAGATATAAAGCAGTCTGGTCGATTCATCATCATCGACCAACAATATTTTTATATTTCTTGGGGCAGTCATATCATCCGGACCTATAAATCTATCGAATCACACAGTGTTTGCTTTTCTGTCGGCAGGGAAGCCCATCTATCACATCTTTTAGATCCCTAACCTGGGGCTTAAGTTGGGGATGAAAAATCATATATTTTCCGTGCTTCAACATGACCGCAATGGCATCGGCGGGAGTCAGGCCTTGGTATTTCATCTGATAATAAGCGGCCAAGCGACCGGTGCGATGGCAACCACATTCACAGCGAAAAGCAATTCGTTTGCCCGTGGCTCTGGCCTCTGATACCCAGGAATCAAAAAATTTTAAAAAATCTGTAGTCACAGGAATATCGGCCCCCTGTTTAAAATTGTAAATCACTTTCAAGCTTGGACATTCTTGGTTATATCTCATCTCATGTTCGCCCGCTGTACCACTTAATACCATGACCTCAGCTACTCCAAGATTACACAACATGCGCACATCCTGGCGTGAAGGTTTACTATAACGAAAAATAGCAAATCCAGAATTATTATCCTTATCAATCAGGTGCAAATTATTCGCACTTGCGGAAAGCTCAAGGGCCACAAAACTTGACAGAAAAAGACAAATTAAGGCAAACCACGATTTCATAAGACACTCCTGTGAACAGAATTCAATTTCTCTATAGTATAGCGTGCCATCGGCCCTGTCTTGAAAAAGACGGCCTTTTTTTCCTGTGCTCCTAACTCGCCTTTTTTGCTAAAATATTGAGAGATGAAGAAAATAATTTTGGCCCTACTCTGTGTTCTCGCTCCGTCTTTGTGGGCCGCCCAAGATGTCTGGGTCAAATCTGAATGGGCCGTAGTCTACGCTGATAAGCAAATGCTTTCGCCTATTGGGAAAATTCGCCAAGGAAAGAAAATCCGGGCCTCCGATATTCCTCGACAATACGGTGCCATTCTTCCCATCGCCATCAATGGTCGGGTGGCCTACATTTACACCAAAGATTTGATTATGAACTCTCAAGAAATGATTACTGATGGGCATAAATTTAATCGCCAATTTGATCTCTATTATGAAGCCAGTGATAATTTCATGGATGATTTAAAAGAGAGCAACCACCTCATTGCCTCCATGGCACAGATGGCACCGGGCAAAGATTGGAAAATGATGTCGAGCGAGGTTGGCGATTCCGTTTCAAACGCTACCATGCTTAAAATCGCCTTTGAACACCGTCCTCCCTACTATCGCGCCGCCTGGGGTGCAGGACTAGGTGTCTATCTCATTTCTCAGCAGCAGCTACAAATGCTCATGCCAATTGCCGATATGAACTATAACTACGCCCTATTGAAAAATAATTTGCTTAATATTGAAGTAAGTGTAAGAGGCATGGTTTCATTATTGGCCCAGGTCAAAGTGCAGGCCACAAGCGAAGACAAACACAGTGCTATGTGGGGTTATGGTTTAGGTGGGGAAACTGTTCTGTTTCCTTACAGCGCCTTGAGTTTTAAAGGCCACCTCTACTATCAAACTATGAACTTCGAAGATTTTCCCGCCTTAACTGGTATCAGCGCCCCCCTTGATCAGATCAGTGGGATTGAAATGGGATTATCGGTGAGTTATCTCTTCTAGCTGCCTAACGCTCCAGACGTTTTTCCTCTTTATCCTTATCGACTTGATTAAATTTTGCTTTCTTTAAAAGATATTCCTCACGTTCTCTACCATGCAACAATTCACTGGCATCCGAATTCATATTAGGAGAGGTCACGGTCGCAGATTTTATTTCTTGCTCGAGTTCTTCTTCCATTTTCTTTTTTAATTTAATGTTTGGATCAGAATCCTTAGAGAGTAGGTCACCAAATCTCCTATAGGCATATTCATAAAGTGGCCGGAGATGACGCAATTTCTCGGGGCCACGCTCTAAAAACTGAATCATCTCTCGAAGAAACTCAACTCTATCCGTGACATGTGTCCATGCGGCATAGAGATAGACCATCCCCTCCTGCTCAACCCTCGTGCGATAAGGTAAATTGCGAAAAGCGGCATAGATTTTTTGAGATGAATCAACTGTGGATTCCTCAAAACTCAAATGATGCAAAAATGCATCTTGAATACTTTTTCCAAGAGCATTGTTCTTTTTAAGCCTTAAACGGATTTTATAAACTATCCCATTCACAAAAATAAAGATGTATTCAGAGATGAAGCGTTCGTCGATATCGTAGACTTCGGCAATGCCTATTTGATTTGACTCTAAATATTTGAGAGATTCAACTTGATATTGGTGCAGCAACACTTGTCGCATATGCAAAAGAAACAAGTTGTAAAACATTTCGTCCATTGAATGGCCCCCTCCCTGCATCAGATAACGCCAGGGTGCCATTTCCTCCAAGTCATTTTTAATACTTTTCTGGAACAAGTCTCCCCATATTTGGGCCGCTGATCGCCTAAAGATGAGTTGCTTCACGGCCGGAAGTGAAAAGAGTTTTTCCTTATCGGCGCTCAGGGTGAAGGGTGTCCCGCCAAGAAGCGTAAAAGTAAAAACTTCGATTTGCGATTGATCAACAAAACGCCCACCGATGAGAGGACGTGCTTCCCCTTCCTCAATCCATGGATAGAAATTCACTTCTGGATGATGAAGCGGCAATGGAATTTGAAAGTCACTAAAGTGAAAACGTTGCCATAACTTCTGCTCTACGTGTGAGTCGCTCAACTCAGCAACAGGGCCTAGAATCTCTGCTTTGCCATTATAGAGCGCTTCCGGTAGACGCTCTAACTTGAGATACTCAGAGTTAATACCATCTGTGACCGCAGTTTTATAAAAATGGTAAGGGGTCCACAAAATTAGTAGGATTCCTCCTCCAATCATGAGGAGCAAGAGAAATATAAGCAATATCTTGAGTTTCACACTCTACTATTCGTCATAAATACTCAATATCTTGAGATCTTATCTCGATCAGATATTTTACTCAAATAATCTCTAGCAATCACCGATAAGTCCAAGTGATAGGGGATTGTTGATGAGGATGAATAACATTTTAACGGTCTGTCTGCTGACCAGCATAGCAATGGTGACGGTATCTTGCGATGCCCCTCGCGATAGAAGAGCGGCCTTTCGTGATAAATCTAGCTTAAATTCCTTTCCAACATTTTCAGGTTTTAGCGTAGATGGCACCCCCGCAGCAAGTGGTGGCACCTCAGTCACCGGAGGTTCTGGAACAGGCACGGGCGGCACTCCCATAGGGAGTGGTGCAGGAGCTTCGACCATCCCTCCTGAGGTCGCTCACTGTTCATGGTCCACCAATGGTATTTCGGGATATGCATCGAATCATGCAACCATTGGCCCATACACTCTCTGCAAATCAAATACCACTGAAACCAATGTGTTTATTCAAGTCAAAAATCCAATTACTGATAGCTATCTCTGCGTGATCCCTACCACTCATAGCAATAACCTCTCTACTTATGTGGGCGAACCCCGATGCGTGATGGCAACCAGTGCGACTACCATCTACAAACTCACCCTTCTAAAAAATAGAACTGGATATAGTGGTTATAGCATCACGGGTGGCATGATCATGAAAGATAAGAACGAATGGTTTCCCAGTCCCTACTTCCAATATCTCCTCGTGCCTGATGCTTATCTCTTTTGTGCTGAGTATCTTGCTCAGACTGGTGACAGTTCATACTGCTACACTTTCAATATCGTGGGTAAATTTGTTTATCATCAGTTTTAAAAGTTTTAAAAAAATCTTTGAGTTTTTAGGCCTTGGTGATTCGAAAAGTTAACACGCCGTTCTCGTATTTCTGCTTAATTGATTTGGCATCAACAATTTCTGGCACAGAAATTTCTTTGGTCATTAACTCCGAGCGATTTGATTTATTAATAGAACCATCTTCGGTTTGAAAATTTTCCCCCATCTTCCGTGTAAAACTCATTTTCAACATGCGCTGATTGGCATTGAAAGTCACAAATTCTTTTTCATGTTCTGGCATTTCTAAATGAACAAGATAGTATTTACCCAAATCTTCCACGCGCGGTTGCAGAATTGTCGGATGGTAAAATGGATCTTGGCCCCTGGTCTCGATCAGTTCTTTCTGGTTAATATATTTGGCCTGTAAGTCAGAAAAGTCTTTAAAAAGCTTGGAAGAAGAGTTTTTTATGACTTGATCATTGGCCTGTTTTATTGTGTTGTAACGCTGTTGAAAGTTTTCTCGTTGCTGATTGATTAATGCTTTAAATCTCTCTTGCTCTACTGTCATTTGCGTCTCATAGGTTTTGCGTTGCCCGTCGATTAGATTTTGCGAACGATTTGTTTCGTATTGAAGATCCTTGGCAGTTTGCGCACTGAGATTTTTGAGAAGTAACTCCCTCTCCTTTTCGCGTTCAGCTGTGTCCAGTTGAATCTGATGTTCATTTCTACGCATATGGGCCTCATTAGAGCGTGCCTGCTGATCTAAGGCCAAACCGAAATAACGCTGGCCATCTGCGGCAGCGGTAGAGGCATCCATTTGGGATTTTTTTACGATCATATCACTTTGATGGCGCATATCTTCCGTGCGTTGCAAAGTATCCTGGAATTGGAAATCACGCTTATCTAGAAATTCCGAGTGCATATCTTTAATTTCCTGCTTGTTGGTCTGAGCGAGTGCCAAACGGGATTTTTCCAAATCCGCTTCTTGATTTCTATAAGCATATAGTTTTTGATTGAGGCCCTCTTGATAGTGATCGATCTGGGCCAATAATTGCTTCCTTTGCGCATCTTGAAGAGAACTGAGTTCCCCTTCATGGCCAATTTTGGCCACCTCTTGTTTGTCCTTATAATAGCTTTTCAGTGCCTCGATTTCGGATTCTTCATTAGCTATTAATTTAGATTTTTGCTTCCTTAAAGAATCCAGTTCTGCTCGCTGTGGGCCATTTTCAATCTTCATGGATTGCTCCCAGCACTCTTTTCAGAACGGACTTCACCCTGAGCTTCATCAGGAGAAGGGCATAGCTCTTTTCCTCCCGTATGACCTTTACAGATCCAGGTATTCAATAATTCCACACTTATGGAATCTCGCCCCCCATGATAGGCCAAGAATGAAACTGGATCGAAAGTGGAGCGTGTCATATAAGATTGGGCATCATAGGATAGATACATTCGTGCTTTGACGAAATACTGATAGACTCGATATTCAGCCTGT
>CAYHRT010000110.1:0-12569 GCA_964359085.1 uncultured Bdellovibrio sp.
CCCCGCCCCCCGAAATTTCCATGTTTGTTTGAACCCCAAGCTTGAGATTGGGAAAAATTTGTTGAAAGGCGCGCACGAGGTCGAGGGCACTTTTGGCGCTGGTAATAAGTTCTGCATGGCGAACCGACAGGGCCGGTGAGGATGCCTGGATAGACACTTTCCAGATGGTATGCGGATGGCCACTAAGTTGCAGTCGCAAGTGATGAGCGCGCCCGACTGCGTCCCAGATGATGAAAGACTGAATCCCCGCTCCCAGATATTGAGGCAAGGTGTGAATTTTAATTCCCGCGAGCAGCATTCCGTGAGTCATATAACCACGTCCGTCAGCTGCGGGTTGAAATACCACGCCATTGACGACACCCAGGATGTTCTGGAACTGTGGCGCGCCCATTAATTCCGGCAAGCTCGTTCCGCCATAACCATTGCGGGCGCGTGAATCCTGACAGGCACCCTCATTGTAGATAACACTCAGCTCGACGGGTGACTCGGGGGTTGTCGTCAAACGATGCATGTTCACGGAGTTGCACTTGATCTGACTGTAGTCAAGGCCCGGGCCTAATTCCTCAGCTCCCGCTGGCACTATGAGTATCAAGAATAAGAACGGCCTTATAAAGCAAACAACTTGCATGATAAAATCCAATATAATTCGGGGAAGCCAACTCTGTCCAGGCCGGTCAGCAATAATGTAGAAATGACAGACTTACATTTTGCACCGGTTTTGGGCATAATCTATAGATATCATTTGATTTATAAAGGAAGAACGATGAAAACCAATTTAAACATCGCGCCGGAACTTTTAAATAACAAGGATGCCTTTAGCGATGAATTTTACACTCGCTTTCAGCTTCGCCACGCCCTCGCCCCGCTTCAGCTCAATGCCTCGATCTCAAAAGATTATTTATTCCCAACTTTTTACGGCGACGTCACCTGTGCCATTGGCATTTTCTTCTGCTCTTACAAAAAGGCCCAGGAGCTGATGCCGAATCCCAAGATGAAACCCATCTCCATGGGACGTGGCCGCTCGCTGGTGGTCTTTTCAAATTATATTTACCGCAATGTCTTAGGAGTCCCCCCCTATAACGAAATTGCCATGACTATTCCGATCATGGTGGACCCTCTGGTGAATGTGCCGGTTCTTCCCATGATCCTGCCGCTATTTAAAAACTTTGGTTATTACTGTTTTTGCATGCCCGTTACCTCGCTGGAAAATCAAATTCGTGGCGAAAAAATCTGGGGACTGCCAAAAGTAGTGCAGGAAATTAATATCGAAGAAACCCACGATCTCTGCCAGGTGGAGGCCAAAGACAGCGCAGGACAAACCTATTATGAAATGATCGTTCCTAAAAATGGTGCACCAACGAACTTTGATGTCAGTGCCAATCTTTATTCCAAGCGTGGCGAGGAATTTTTCCAAAGCCCCACCCATTTTAAGGGTAACTTTAACGTCATCAAATATATGGGGCTGCTCTTTCAGGGCCGACAAATTCCGAAGAGGCAATATCTAATATTATCCAATACTCCCTCGACCGAGCTGCTAAAAAATTTGACCATCGAGGAGCACCCGTTTCAGTTGAGGTATACCAGTAGAATGGTTAGTTGCTTCGATCTTCCCAAGGTAAAAAAAATTTAAATCCACATCGGTAGAGGCAACGGTATAGCCCTCACTAAAAATGTATAAGAAAATATGGACGACTTATTTTGCCAGTTTTATCTCAATTGTTTTTGATTCGTCCTTACTAACGCTAAAGTTTTTTTTGACCTGGCAATCATTAGAGGTTGTCGCAGCAACATCGTATTCACCTGGGACGAGATGGAATTCAAAACTTCCATTAATGGGAGCTTCCACCTGATATAAAATCTCTGTTTTCTTTGATACCCAGATAACCGCTGGGCCAAGGCATTTTTTATTTCCGAGGATTTTGCCATGAATGACCGCTGCCTCTTTGTAGGGAACGACCTTGCCATCACCATGGGCCAACAGAGGGAAATGCAAAATTACAGTAATGAGTATGAAAATTTTCATGACGGGGCCTCTTATTGCACCAGCCGATAACCGGCCCTGGTTGGGATATAGAACTTTCCATTAATGCTCGATACAACTCCGGAGATGACTTCCTGCCATTCCTGTTCCTCTGCCAGCTTGAATTCGTCTTTCCCTCGCTGATAGCAGCGTAATCTTCCCTCGATGCTGACGGCACAGTAAAAACCATGCCTGATGAACGGGGTGGAAACGATCGGGGCCTTCATTTCACCGACGAAAGTTATTCTTCCATCATGGAGGTTAACCAGAATCATGTCTCCGGTTGAGAGACCGAGAAAAACTTCTTGGGCCGAAGTGAGCGTGGAAGCAAAAAAATTATATCCTCGCAAGTTCACATCGATAGTTTTCTTTTTTTTGTCCAAATCAATGACATAGAGGGTAGAGGGAGTTTTCCAGTTGGTATCTACCATGGTGGCTTCGGTGCTCATTCCGAAAAGAAGATGGCCCGACAATCTAATTTCGGACTTGGGATTTTTTTCGAGGGAAATCGTAAAAACTTTTTCTCCATTTGCTTCGTTTAGACAGACGACCCCTTTATAAGTATAGATTGAGGCAACACATATCATATTTTTGTAGGAGATGGGTGTAGAATCTATATGCAGATCGCCTTCTTCTATTTTTTTCTTCGACCAAAGAATCTTCTGTGTATTAAGATCAATTGCAGCGATACCTCCAGGGCCTAAGCCAATAAAAATCTTATCCGAGGTGATGAGTGGGGCGCGTTCGATGTGTCCTTCCTGGGGCAAGCTGAACTTAAGCTTCTGCTGCTTTAAATCGTAGGCATAAAACTCAGTTTTAAGATCATCGTGCAGACCTTCGCCGAAGTAGAGAACAGAATCTTTCAGAGTAAGAGGGCAGATCGAATTTATTTTTGTTTGAAAAAGAATTTTTGTTTTGGTGATGAGTGGATCAGTTTGATAGAGAACTCCAGTGGTTGCCAGTAAGTAGAGATCTTTTCCGCTGACGACAGGAGGATTCATAAGTGGTCCAATCTGCGTTCGAACCTCTGTAGTTGCAGCAAGAGCAGAGCTTGCTATCAGAAGGAGTATCAGACCGAAAAGAAGCTTCATTGATAATTCCTTGTAAATGAAACGTCAGCATTTGTATAATCATTATATGGACAAGAGTACAAAATTCTCAATCATAAAGATGCTCAAACAGGAAAAAATATTTGAAAGATATATTCCGGATTTTATGCAAGTAACCGTCTCCGATTTTGATGACTCGGTTGCTGAATTCTTAAATACATCTCCCTGCATTTTACGCTCGTCTTTAAAAAATGAAGGGAGTAGCTCTGTTCTTATTGCCGGCAAAAGCCTGAGCATTAAGGAAATTTGCAATGAGACCACCTATAATAAAGCATACATGAAGATTTCTAACCAAAAAGATCTTGGAGAAATTATTCTTCAAAAACAAGTTTTTTATACTGATCACCTTACTGTTTTGCTAGACCAAGATTTTTTCTATGGCAATCTCACCTCTCAAGGGAAAAGTGGTTTTTTTATTTTGTCACCTCTCACGAAAATGGGAAGCCTTCCCAACGAAAAGCTCTTAATTCCTTTTCTTGAACTTTTAAGGCAAAGACTTGGAAAGGGAAAGTGGCTTTTTGAATTAGGAATTTCACAATCGGCCATCTCTCTTTTTCAGGCGGTTTTGGTACCTACTGAATTGCTCAATTCCGTTTTCACGGATGATCTTTTTTGTAAAATCCTTAAGACCAGATCGCCAAGACAGACGGCACCATCATTTTGGCAACTGATGGCACGCGAATGGCAGGCATTTTTATTTCGTCATCAAGACCATTCGAAATCCAGTATCTCGGAGGCCTTTGCCAACTGGTATTTCCTTTTTCACTATTTTTATCTCTTCTGTAGGATGAACCGCCGGCATGGATATGACAGCGACTTTGTGGATTTTCTAAAAATGAGTTATAGAGTCCCATCTAACTGGCAAAGCGAAATTATAAAAAAACATTTACAGCTTGCGGCAGAAATTCGGAAGAGCGAATCTGGGCCTTTTGTTCCAGCGTCTTTTGCTGCCACGAGTGGGGGAGCTTACTTTCTTGGAAGAGGAATGCATGAAGGCACTATAGGTGAAGATGCGCTTCTTTTCGAAGAATTGATTCCCGATACAATCTATCAAATATCCGCCAACAAAATCATTATCACTCCATCCTCCCAAATTTTAGGCCACGGCATCCTGGCAGCGGTGGAAAGGAATATCAACACATTGGCCAATATCGAAGTGAATTTATTTGCGGCCCTCAATCCCTCTGACCTTTTTTGCATTGATTTTGAAAAGTGTTCTTTCGTGATAAAATCTTGAAACTGGAGTGGTGCCTATGGTTTTTCCTTCAATTTTTTTTAATATGGAAACAGGTACGGTTGCTCAATTCTCGACATTTCTCATCATCGCTTTTTCTTATTGTCTGCATCGTTGGAAGAAAGTCATGCTTTTTTCGGTTCTTATTTTAGCAGCGCTCGTCGGGACCAGATCAGTTTTCGCTTTTGGTTACGTGCCGGGTGCTTGTGGTACTTCCTGCATGGCCAAACGTAATTACTATGGTACCCCCTACGGAGGTGCACCTGTTTACGGATACCCCCAAGTGTATCCATCTTATATGGGGAATAATAACTGGCAATTTTCATCGTCACCTTATATTCCACCGGACTGTGTTCAATGCCGTATGCAAGGCCAATACTCGAACTACGGAATGCCTTATGCCCAACCCCCATGGGCAAATTATGGGATGAATAACTACTCCAATTATTCTTATCCTGGATCGTGGGGATGGGGTGGAATGAATGGCAACTCTTACCCTGGTCACGCGCCGGGTATGATGGGAAAGCCGAACGTCTATTTTTCTGGTAAACCTGGCACGAAAATAAAAATTAAAATGCAACTCGCTCCAGGCAATAATATTCTTGCGGCCGTCCCCATCATCGGTGAAGAGGGCTGGAACTTCAAGCTATCAAAAAATAACAGCATCTCAGCTAATGGCGCGAATTATAGTTATCTTTTCTATGACTATCGGACTGGACTCGACAGTTTTCAATTCGAAAAAGGCTTCTGCACTTCCCATGCGCAAGTCATTCCGAAGATGGCGAATATTCTCAAGGACTTAAGCTTCAAGCCAAAAGAAATCACTGATTTTACCGACTACTGGTTGGCCAAAATGCCAGCATCAGAAGAATATTGCATTTACCCTCAGGTTGAAAATGAGATAAATGGAAGTGTGGCCTTACAAGTCACACCTGCACCATCAAAAAATACCCGTGTCTTTTTTTTCGTTCTTCCGAAAGAGATTATGGGCCATCCAGAGCTGCAGAAATATACCCAGAGACCAAACTCAGAATGGATTCCCCCTGTTATCCGGAGCGTTGCTTCGACAAGTGGTTTAGAGCTTCGTGAGTGGGGGGTGGGTTTCCTCACCAGTTGGGAATAACACCTATTCAGAACGTAGGGACTCGATAACTTGTAACTTTTCTGCTTTTAATGCTGGAAAGATCCCACTTAGAATTCCAACTGCCAATATTGAAAATATTGACAAAAAGAATGCTGCCCAATCGATTGTCCATTCAAACTGAAGCTTGCTAACAAATTTTGTGGATACCAAAATTGCAAGGTGATAACCAAAAAATCCCAAAATGAGTCCAATCATGCCGGCCAGGGCGCAGACCAGCATAGATTCAACTAAGAATTGAGTACGAATTGTTCGATTGGTGGCACCAAGCGCTTTTCTAAGTCCAATTTCCCTAAATCTTTCAGATACTGATACCAGCATCATATTGGTAATACCAATTCCACCAACGGTTAAAGTAACAAATGCAATTGCAGAAAGTAAGATGGTAAATAAAGTTAAAAACCTTTGCATCTGGGCCACCAAAACACTATCAGAATCAACTCTAAATCTGCCTGATGAACCATATCGTTGCTCAAAAAAAGATCTGATTCCCTTACCAACCTTTTCAACATCCGATCCAATCTTAACTTGTATCATCACTTCTTTAATTTGCGACGACCACCAATCGCCCGCCAATGCTTGATAGAAGGTAAAGGGAAAATAGACCCGCAAGTTCGGTTTTCTATACTCCTTATTGCTTTTCGTAAGAGCGAGAACCCCAATCACTCGACAACCGAATGAATTGTCCCCTTGGCTAACCCTCAAAATTTGTCCGATGGGCCGAGTCACAGAAAATAATTTTTCAGCAATTTCGTGGCCGATAATACAAACTCCACTTTTTTGCTCAATCTCGGCATAGGAAAAGTTTCGACCCAATAAAAGATTGGCCCGTGACATCAATAAAGCATCCTCACTAGAACCCAATAGTGAAATATCCTGTTCAATAGAGCGTCCGCCGTAACTGACTTGCCCATCCCAACCCATGAGCACCGGAGAGAGTCTTAGAATTTCAGGAAAGATCTTTTTCAATGGAACAAGTTCACCATCCCAATCAAAATATTTGAAAGGAACAGGAATTATATCCGTGGCCTTCTGTTCCCAGTTGGGATGGCCATAAAATACCATGGTATTCACACCTAGTTCAGCATAACCCGATAAAATCTTGTTTTTAGTGAATTGACCTAAAGTAACCATTGCCAATACTGCAGCAATGCCTACTGAAATTCCAATCATGGTTAATGCTGTTCGAGTTTTGTTACATCGCAAATTTTTAATAACCGAAGGAAGACTTTCTCCTACTGCATGAAAAAAATCGTAAGGAGTTAATCTCCGGGGCAATTGTTTTTTTTCAACTGGCGAATTAGGATTGCGTTCAACCAGATGATCGTCCTGTGCCTCAATAATCCTGCCATCTTTAATTCGAATTATTCTGTCGCACTTTCGTGCAACATCATTGTCATGTGTAATGATAATAATGGTCTTTTTAAAATCACGGTTCAGAGATTGGAGTAATTGAAGTATTTGCTGCGTGGATGTTGAATCTAGGTTTCCGGTCGGCTCATCCGCCAAAATAATTTCGGGATCACTCATTAAAGAACGACAAATTGCTACACGCTGCTGTTCTCCGCCAGAGAGTTGATTTGGAAGGTGATGCAGACGATCTCCAATGCCGATAATCTTTGCATATTCTTTAGCACGAGATAAACAGATGTCTTTCGGCGACCTCTCCCTGAAATACTGTGTGGGAAGTAAAATATTCTCTAGAGCACTTGTCTTGGGCAGCAAATGAAACTGCTGAAAAATGAATCCAATATTTTTATTGCGATGATGGGCGAGTTCATCTGCATTTAGCTCATTGATGTTTTTACCGAGTATTCGAATAGTCCCCCGCCCAGGCTCAGAAAGAAGACCTAAGAGATACAGTAATGTCGATTTTCCCGAACCAGAGGGGCCCTGAATTGCAACTAGTTCACCTTCTTTGATCACCAAATTCAAATCCCGCAAGATTGGAGCTGTCGATCCATCAGTTAAATATGAATAGTAAAGATGTTCGACTTCAATTACGTTCATCAAGGTTATTCCACGATGCTTAAGTCAGAAAAATCAACTTGTTTGATCTTATCGTCTTCAGCTAGACCCAAAACAATTTCAAAGCCTTCTTCATTTTGAATTCCAACTTGAATGTCTTTTCTTTTTCCAGAATTAAGCACCACATAATACTTTTCATTTTCCCGTCGAATAAACTCATGGCGAAGAGTGAGAACATTCGTTTTTTTGGCGGCAATCACATCAATCACGACGGACATGCCAGGTTTAATCATTTCATCATGATCTATAATTTCGATTTTGATTGGGAACTCAACTACTTGAGATCGACTCCATTGATCTTTCTCTCTAGCGGCCAGTGATAACTCGCGAATAATACCTTTGTATTTTCGGCTTAAAATGGCCGAGGCATTGATAATTGCATCTTGTCCCACCCGAACCTTAACTCTATCAATCTCTGGCGCATTCGCAATAATATAGAGCTTACTTATGTCGTCTATTCTTAGAATAAATTCTTTAGGGTCACCTTCTCTGACAAATTCTCCCTCAGATTTTTCAACTTGTACGACGGTTCCCGTTAGGGGTGATCTAAGTGGAAATGTATTATCGCCAGATTGCAAAGAGGGAACAATGCTGACGATAGGATCTCCCTGCATAACATGATCACCTATTTTAACAAAAAGTTTTTTAACGTAGCCGTTATAAGGCGCGGTGATAATTGTTTTTCTTAGGGGGATAATAGTGCCGGCGATAGTAACCCTTTGAATCAAGTCTTGTTTTACAACTGATCCAAATTCATCTTTGCGTTTATTAATAGGGTCCTGGGCAATAAAAAACGAGATCAAACAAATAATGACTATTGCTGAAACAACCAGCATGAATTTTTTATTTAAGAAGTTCTTCATAGAGTTTTCCTTGATGGTAAAGCACCGTATACCTTGCTGTTTGTAAATCAGAAGCTGAAGTGTAAAATTTAATCTGGGCGTCTGAGTAGTCATTTAGACCTATAACTAAATCTAAGTACTGTATTTTTCCATTGCGATATTCTCTTTCGATAAAATCAATATTATTTTTTTCCAAGGACAAGAGTTCCCTGGCGAGTTCGTAATTTTTTTGGATTTTCTGTGCATTGATCTTAAGTTGGTTGAGGATTGATTTTAAGTTAAGCAGCGTTGAATCTAAAGCATTACTTTGGATAATGTTTTTTTGAGCTGCAACTTCTCGATCACGAGAACGAATTCCCCAATCAAAAAAGTTATATTTGACAGTGAGAAGTGCATTCCATGCGACTTGCCCATTATCGGAAAGCGATTGCCCTGTTTTAAGGTAATTTGAGCTGCCATAGCTGATGCCTGTAGAGATAAACCATTCTGGAAGATTTTTTCTGGCCACCAGATCGGAGCTGATTTGATTAATTTCTTTTTGAATTTGAGCAGATTTATGCTGAAGATGTTGCTCAAGGTTTATAAGAGAGTCAGCTATTTCATTTTCTACATTATCAAGAGAAATTGGGAGAAATTCAACATCTATATTCGAATTCAAATCTATCCCAATAAGTTTTTGCAATTCTTGCCTAGATTTGTCTACGGCATTTTTGGCATTAATCAAATCAATCTCACTACGATTGACTTGTGTCTTAAATCTAAGAAAATCCTTTTTTGTTTTGATTCCCTGGTAATAATCTCTGGAAATCAGATCATGCTGTTTATTGACGAATTTAAACTGCTTGTCTTGAATCTCTAATAATTTGACATTTAGTGAGTAAGCAAGAAACTGAGATACGATGTTAAGACCAATTATATTTTTCTGATCTTGAAAATTAACTTCTGCTTGATTCTTGGTAAGAACGGCAATTCGATAATTTGATAGATTAACCCCATTATCGTAGAGGGATTCGGTTAAGCCTAGATTGAACTCGCTATTCCATGGGCCAACATTGGTACGTGGAGAGGTATCCTTAATTCCATGAGTCGCGGTTAAATCAAGGCTTGGAAGCAACCTGGCAACGGCAGATTGTTGCTCCAATTCAGAAACATTTAATTGCCTTTTTAACGAATCAAAGTCGGGAGAATTTTCAGTTGCAAATAAAATTGCACTTTTTAAGTCAATTTTTTGTCCGGTAGAGATGAAGGATTTGGCATGTAAATTTTCAAATAAAAAAGAAAAAAATAATATACTGATAAAAATGGATTTCACGAGGCGCACTCCCAAAAAACCAATGTTAGGACAAAGCATTTGTCTCTTGAGTTTTTCTTTTCCATAGGCCTTGAAATGACAAAGATTGCCAAATTGCCGGGCCAATTTTGATTAAGAAAAAAGACAACCAGAGGGCCCAAAAAAGCATGAGTAATTGAAAAACATAATTGGGAAGTGAAATAAGCCAGGGCCGAGGGATCAATTGGTTGATTCTATCTTGATACCAATTCAGAGTATTGCCGTAAGAGTTATTACCAACGATATCCATTTGCGGTCCTTCTAAGAGCCCATTTGTAAGAATGATAAAAAGGGTGAATGCACTGGCCAACGCTAGTGCAAACATCCCAAAGCAAGCAAAATTGTGGGCCCTGGGATTCAAGGTAAATCTTTGGCGATTGGAAATGAGAATAAAGAAGGCAAGGATGATCACGAGCCCAGGCCACCCAATTTGAGTTAGCCCAAGACTTAAGAGAATCCATTGGTGCGACGAGAGGAGGCTCCAACTCGCTCGACCGAGAAACCATCCGGCCAAGACCAGTAAGATGAGTTTACCCCAGAAGAGAACTACGGGCCCCATGCGAGGGCCACCTACGGCCAGGACCCAGCGATTGGCCGGTAGGTTTAGCGCAATATTCAGGTTGGCACCTGTGCCGGTGAGATTAATTTTTGGGGAACGGTAAAAAGGTGAGAGCGATACCTCGTCCATCCATTCTAAATTTACTGTGGTATCGCCTACGGAGAGGGGAAGTTCTAATTGATTTTGACGCAGTTTAAGTGGCACGTTGGAACCGTTGATTTGCACAGATTTAAGTTCAACGTTTTCAGGCATAGTAATAACATGCTGTGCGCCTTTGCTGGATCTTAAAGTCATATTTAAGATAGCGTCTGTAGCACGTTTGCCAGGATTAAGACCTAGCTGGGCCTGTGTGATGGTGAGCGTATTACCTTCTGCGGCCGTAGGTCGAATCACTTTCAGATGCATTTTCTCACCAGGCATAGGCATAAAAGTGAGACGCCGTTCACCCTGGGGTGATTTGTGATAAATTGGGGGCAATCCTTCAGTTTCCACATTCCATACGCTTGAGGGTAATAGGGACCATACTTCACTCCAACGTTCTCGTGAGGCAGCAGCGAGCGAAATTTCGGGGGTCATGTTTAAGCTGGAGGTCCATTCGACAGCATCAGTATGAGGGCCTAAATTAACGTCCACCAAATTATCTTTTTGGGTAAAACGATTATCCTTATCAAGAATAATTTCGCCTGGAATGGTGGGGACTTTTAAATTGATGGCCTCACCACTTCTACTGATGCGTCTCACTCTTGTAGTGACTGTCCACTTCAGTCCTAAAAAAATCTCGCGTTCTACAATGATATAAGGTTGCATTTGACTATTAGAAGAAACTTGTTCTTTTGGTGAGTCTGATCTTTTTTGTATGGCCTCCTCACGTCTAATAAGTAAACTCTCTTCCGTGGTTCCGTCAGGTCGTAGGCCTTCCAGCACCCATCCTTTTCCCAGGAAAGATACATAAGAGGGATGCAGAGGCAGCGCCAGTTCTAAAATACTGCGGTTTTTAAGTGCACCTTTAACTTCAATATTGTAATTTCCAGTACCAATGTGGGCCATGAGACGCCCCTTCTGTGATGCGAGACCTTTGGGTTCTTTTCCATTTACCGTAATGGAAGAAGGCCGCCAATATTGCAAGTTAATGGGTAGATTGACATAACTGTCTGCCAAACTATGAAATTCAAAAACTAAATTGAGACGGTCACCTTCCGCCTGTATTTTTAAACGATGAAAGGCCAGGCAATGAGGGACACACCGTGGAGGTTGTAATAGCCGTTGCTCTAAATCTTGCAACATTTCTTGGGATGGAAAATTATCCGCTGCCAATAGCGTTTGTGAAGCACTGAACATCTGGAAGCAAATCAAGATACCCAGTCCCAAGCGCGTGAGAAACTTTGGAGACCATCCCATAAAGCAGATAAAGAGCAAAGTTAACAAGGCAATTCGTACAAAGGCCAAGATGCGGTTAGTGGTCGGACCAATCGTCCAGATATTGATTTTTTGATCTTTTTTAATCGGCCCACTCCAAGACATATGCATAGCTTGCCAAGACCAGTTGGGAATACCAGGGCCAGTTTGTATCGCTGCATTTGGGTCCACTTGCATGAGTTTTTGGGAAACTTGGAGTGAACTTGAGCGGGATGACATTTTATTTTGACGAGCATGCATTTTCTCTTTTCCCACTCTGCCAGCTTTGTCATAGGATAGAGCTTGTGCGGGCGCGTTTGGCGCATTCATTTCTGCATTGCCTGCCTCATCAGCTTCAAATGCACTGTCAACGAGTTGCTGTTCTTCTTCAGGCATGACTTCTCCCTGGGTGGCCAGTTGTTGGGTTGTCATTTCGGGCGCAATATTGCGCGACATACTTTTTGATTTTTTTGCCAAGGATAAAGGGGGAGATGAATCGTTGATGCGGGATAGTACCGGATAAATGGCCGATTGCAATTGCTGAACTGAAAAGGTGAAGAGAAGAACGAGTAAAACTAACTGACATATTTTTTTATAGGCAGAAACTATTCTTGCAAAAAGGCCTACTCCCGCAACATGTGAGAGGGCCAAGGCCAAAATCAGATGCAGCCAAATCCACGTAGGGAAATTTGCCTCTGGATGACATAACACGAGAGTTATGAAGGTGATCACTGCCCAGCGACGGTTGCGTAGTTTTCCCATTGCCAAGGCAACCACAAAAACAAAGAAAAAGGAGAGAAGTGTCCAGCGATTGATCCAGGTTCCCGACTCACTGTCACTGCCGGTGGCGGCAATCACCATCATGCCTGGTGGGAGATGAAAAGTGGCATTGGCATTATTAAAATCACTCA
>CAYHRT010000111.1:0-12567 GCA_964359085.1 uncultured Bdellovibrio sp.
TGATCATGACGAGCACATTCGTCGCGCGAAAAACCCGGCAGAGAGCGGAGATGATCAAAATAGAGCTGGCGACTATGTCTGCGCATGATCGCCATACCTTGCGTATAAAGAGTATTGATGTCAGGGCCCCAGGCCAGAGCACCTAAGGTTTCTAAACATGTTAAGGCACCAGAAATGCGTGACACCGAACCCCCTTCGCCTTCTAAACGCTGTTTGGCATCCTCCAAAACTCCATGAGTAAAATCCAAATAATCCTTGAGCTTGATTTTCAATTTTGTAAGTTGTCGCCGTTTTGCTGTGATCAGAGCAGAACGTCTTTGGATATCTGCTCGTACCTTCTTGCATTCAGGTGCATCACGAAAATGAGTTGAATTACATTGCTCATGCGCAAAGGTTTCATTGGCCAAAACCAGTTCCCCCTCCATCCGCTCCAAGGATTGTATGAGAACCCCGTATTCCTGTATCTCTCTGGCGTATAAACGACGAAATTCACTTAAGGGGTCAAGAGCGTGACTCCGCACCGAGATAATTCCGATTACTATGAGCAGGAGAAATTGAGACCATTTCATTTGGGTCTTATCGACAAGGCGGCAGAAAAAGTAAAATTGGCTAAAAATACATGACTAACACGCCCCCCCAAGTCTGCTGGATGAAAGCCTTATTATAACCACCGGCACTGGTGCGCTGGCGAGAGTACTCATATAACCCATTTAATTTCCAAAATTCACCGAGACGATAGTTGAGTAAGAGATTGGCACGGTAAAAGAATCCATCTTTCATATTTTCATCCAGGCGGTTGGGATCAACCGAGTGTTGAGTCAAGGTAGCGGGTTGGAATTGATAGTAGTGCCATTCCCAAGTATAGCCTCCAGTTACGTCCGTTTTTGGCAGGAGATCAAGCAAGATGAGCTGACCTCCGATTCGATCAATTTTATAGCGGTTGGCGGTCCACTGTTCCTTGCGCACGGAATGTTCATAATTAACTTGTAAATCGTACACTCGCCCCATAAAAAAACGATGGGTCAGACCTCCGTTGTGAATATTACCATGATCAGGTTTGTTATATCCCTGGAAGGCCCGAATTTGATAATAGACCTCGCTTAAATGTTTCCGATTAAATTGAAAGCGTTCAGAAATTTTTAACCCTGAATCCTCTGAGTAGTAATCATACTGTTGACGTTTTTGGTAATCGAGATACTCCGTCTTAAATTGAAAATCAAAAACGAGTCGGGCCTTCTTTTTAAAAAGATAATGCTTATAGTGAGATTCCCATCCCAGCATCATCTCCATCATGTCATTGCGTTTAATTTCGGCCACATCACGTTCATGGTAGATGGAATAGAAATACCCTTTGGGATAATGTAACCAGGTAGGACTGTGATAAAGTTGGAAGCCACCCAAGATTTTCCAATCCCAAATCATAGTAGGGGCATTGGTAATAGCACGCCACTCTCCATAATAATTTTCCATGGCGTTGGTGGTGAAGCGATAGTTGAGGTAGGAGTACACATCAAAGCGGCCCAATTCTTTAAACAAGCGCAGGGCCTTATAGATACGATCGTTAAAACCTCCCTTTAAGTTCTTAAATTTGGCGATAGTTTTGTCAACGTCACGCTCCTTGAAGTCAGGTCCCATGCCTAAGAGCGGAACGAGACCAAGCAAGGGATCAAGCTTGAGACCATCTGGAGGAATATACTCACCCGTAATGGCATTGACGCCACCAAACTCGGCGGGAATTTCATAAGTTTGTGTTTTTGGATCATAGATCGCATCGGCAGGAGGCGCCACATAAAACCCGGTATCCAAATCTAAAATTCCGCCAGAGCGCACTCCATCCGCATTTTTTTTATCGAAATCCTTTTTGTCCTCTGGCACCGCCTCGTCACCAGGTGGAACGGGAACTAGGGAATCATTGGTCGGGCCGGTATTTTTTTTATTTTTGCCGCCCTTTAAAACTTTCCCCTTCGCACCCATTTCTAATTGCGTGTTCTGGGCCAATAAGGCAAATTGAGTAGGAGAAAGTTTAACCGGTGCGGCGGCCTTCTCATAACTGGGAAAAGCACCACTCAATTGCCCAGGGGCCACTCCAGTGGCGGTGTGGTGACGAAGATCATCTTCCAAGTTAACCAGATCTTTTTCTTGATCAATTTTGGGAGTCTGACCTTTGCGATTCAACTCTTCCCGCAAAGATTCGTGCACATCCTCATCGCGTTTTTTAAAAAGGTTGACGTCACCTTTAAATGTTACTGTGGAGGTCACATGATTTTTGGGATTGTGAACGACTAAAAAATCTGTTCCTCGCACCCCAAGTGCTGCCGTTCGCGTTTTGATGTACATCTTGTGCCCTTCGGAAGGCACAGGGGTTTTTTCATTGATTGTGGCGCGTAATTTTCCCGCCAGCAGTTCGATTACCTTCGGCTTGCCCGGCAACACTTGGGCCAGCGTCATTTTAGATTCCGGCCCCAAGGACAAGACGGAACCATCGTCCAACTTCAAACGCATGAGACTTTTTTTATCGGTGGCAATAAGGCCGTCGCTTTCAAAGACATGCCCTTGTCGCAGCAAGGTTTTAGTTCCCTTGGGATCAATGACAACGGCATTACCTTTTAAGAAAACAACTTCCGCTTTGCTGTAACTCGTATGAGGATAAAGACAGAACGCCGAAATCCAAAGCGAGAGTAAGAATATTCTAAGCATCAATTATAGTAAGGATGAGCTGAAGCACAGCTCCTGTTGACTTGAAGGACTTCTTCTAAATCATCACAGCCCATGCGTCCCAGACGGCCGCAAGAATAGCGCACACACTCTAGATCATAGACCCCTCGGCAAGAAGTCACCAATTGCACCATCTCTTCATTGTCGTCGAATTCAAAACGGCCCAGGAGTTGGGATGCCACGGTGACGCACTCGCCGCCCCACACTCCCCGACAAGCATTACGAATATTTTCTTGCTCACTCATATCGTCGCACTCGAAACGATCGATGAGGTCGCAAGCGGTCTTAAAACAGCTGGTGCGAGGTGTGCAGGGGTCAACCGGTGTTTGTTTTGCTTTTTGAAAACGATAATAATCGTGGGCCAAATCTTGATAATTTGCTCCAGCATAGACTGAAGAAAAACAAAGAAATACAAAAAGACCGAAAACAACGACTCTTCCCATTCCCTACCTCTTGGTTGAAGAAAATTAAGATTGACTAATATACTTTTAGATTACCAACCAGATGTCAATGACAACGAGGATTATTTCGGCGTTGCTCGATCAATCGGACTAAAGTGGCAGCATCTTCGCGACGTAAGCTCCCACTATTGGCCAACTCTTCTGCTGCAGTATTACTACTATCATTAGCAGTAAGAGGAGCACAGGCCTCCAAGAGAGCGCGAGCGACATTCACCTGTTTATTGGTCAAGGCATAGTAGAGGGCCGTGCGCTCATGTTGTCCTGGACTATTTGAAGTTGCCCCAACTTGAAGGAGCGTTTGAACCATTTGCCGATCACCTCTCATCACGGCCCGAATAAGCGGGGTATTGCCGTTCCCATCATGAACATCCACATCCATACCCGCGCGAACAAGCATTCGCGCACCAGCTTCATTACCAGAGGCAGCAGCAATCAGGAGAACATTGTCGCCTTGGCCATTTCGACCGTCAAAAGTGGCGCCATTGCGGAGCAGATATTGCCCCAACTGGTTTTGCTCTCGCCTCATCGCCTTCATCAGAGCTGTTTCGCCAGTTCTCCCATCGGTGACATTGAGGTCTACACCCTGGGCCTTCAATTTCTTAATCGTTTTCAGATCACCAAAACCACCTGCTTCGGACATGATGCGATTTCTTCGCTCAGGAGTTGCGTCGATGCGTTTGACCAATTCATCCCAATTGTGGCGGTCGCGAAAGACTCCCGTGGTCACGGCATCAAACCCTTGCCAGAGCTGATCTTGATTCAAATGTTTCACCAACTCGTCAAAGGCCCTTCGGGTCAAAGATCCCATGGCATCGGCGATGGGAAGTTTGTTAAAAGGTCCTGTCGGCGTAGAGGCATTGGCGCCTTTTTCCATGAGCAATTTGATGATTTCCGGACTATTTTTCCAAATGGCACGCGAGAGCGGGTTGGCGCGATGGTTATTCATATGATCGACATTGAGCCCCTTGGCGAGAAGATCGCGAACAATGCGAATATCGCCACCATCAATAGCAAGCATTAAGAGATTATTGCCCTCGTCATCGGTGAGATTCCAATCTGCTCCCTGCTCCAAAAGAAATTTGTAGGTAGAATACTTACCTTCTTTGGCCGCCAACATCAGGGCGGTCTGGTTACGAGTTCCACGATTGTTGATAAAACGTCGTACATCGAGAATGGCACGCTGGAGAAAGGCCAAGTTTCCTCCCGCAGAGGCCGCCATAATGGGATTCATGCCACCCGTGCACTCCGGTGGACGAATGGCGGCACCGTGATTTGTGAGATAGCGAATCAGGGTGGCCGACCCTTCCCTCGTTGCATGAGAAAGGACATCTCCCCCATCCGTACTTACAGCATTGACGTTGGCACCCAGTTCCACCAAGGCCCTCACTGTGGCCATATCAACATCAGACCCCTCTACAGCATCCATCAGTGGCGTGCGTCCAAAGGCATTAACCCCTTCCAAATTCGCACCATGCTCAACTAAAACCCGGATGACCTGGGCCTTGCGGAAAAAAACCGCCTCTCCCAAGTATTTCGTCCCACTCTCACTTAAATTCACTCCCCTGAGAAGTGTTCTTAGGCGTGAAATATTTCCATCGAAAATGGCAGAACTAATGCGCTCATCGAGACTCTCACTCAAAGCGGACAAGGAAAATAAAATGCTAACAAGCACTACAATGCGCATTGATGATCCAACTCCCTAGGACTTATCGACCAAATAGAAAGAAAGCGATAGTTCCACGAATTACCAAGAATTACCAAGAGTTACAGTGATCATTATTTAATTTTATGATCAAGCTGCATGAATAAATAGGTGTAATCCATGGCAATCCTTTTGATCAACTGATCAAGATCGGCGGCACCGCCATGCCCTCCTTCAATATTTTCGTAATACAGGACATCGTGCCCAAACTCTTCCATCCGGGCCACCATTTTGCGGGCGTGTCCGGGATGAACGCGATCATCACGGGTTGAAGTGTAAAAGAAAATACGTGGGTATGAGACTCCAGGTTTCACGTTTTGATAGGGCGAGTAGCGTTGGATTGCTTCAATGGCCTTCCTGTCGGCGGGATCATCTGGATTTCCATACTCGGCCATCCAACTTGCTCCTGCTAAAAGGTGATGATAGCGAAGCATATCAAGAAGTGGCACCTGGCATAGGACGGCATTAAAGAGATCTGGTCTTTGCACAAAAACGGCCCCGACCAGAAGACCACCATTACTCCCTCCTTGAATGCCAAGATGGCGTGGAGAAGTGTATTTGTTCCGAATGAGGTCTTCGGCCACCCCGATAAAATCATCATAGGCGCGCTGACGATTTTCCTTGAGCGCCGACTGGTGCCATTTGGGGCCGAACTCCCCACCACCCCGGATATTGGCCAACACGTAAATACCACCCTTATCCAACCACACCTTTCCCGCAGTACCAAGATACGAAGGAGTTAATCCAATTTCAAAACCACCGTACCCGTATAATAAGGTCGGACTGCTACTGTCTAACTTGATACCCGCTTTATGAATAATAAAATAGGGCACCTTAGTGCCATCATGACTGATGGCCGTTCTCTGCTCTGTAACCATCGTGCTCGCATCAAAGCGCGCAGGAAGCTGCCGGACCACATGAGGTTTTTGCTGGGATTGAAGATCTCCGAGGTAAAGGGATGTGGGAACAAGAAAACTTTGAAACTGGGCAAAATATCGATCATCGAAAGCATCAACACTCACAACTCCGATCTCCCCATTATCGGGGAAAGGAAGAGTTTCTGTGGACCATCCATTCTTGCTTTTCTGGACTCGGAGTAGACGCCCTTTCACGTTATCGAGAGTGTCAAGCACCATAAAATTTTTGGTCACGGCAAGATGTTGAATGGATGCGCGCTCACTTGGTACATACACAACTTCTACCGCGCGATCAGGTTCGGCGAGACGATCAGGTGATAGTGATAAAGAAACCAAAGCACCTTCGGGGATGGTTCTCGCCCCCAGTTGCCAAGGAAAACGCAAAATTGCCATAGCATATCCATGAAAGACATTTTCTAAATTGGCACTGTCCGGAAAAGGTAATTTGTGAAGAGTGCCGTCCTTTTCAAGCATAAAATTTTCGCTTTCATAAAATGATTTGCGACGTGAAATGAAGGATAGATTCCCCTCCGGGCGATGCGAGGTCCAACCATAAACACCCATATCGCTAATTTGCCCTTCCAATAAAGTTTCGGCTTCGGCCAAGAGCGTACCGCGCTTCCATTTCTTGACGATTCTTGGATAGCCTGAATCAGTCAGCGAGCCGGGGCCAAAATCAGTTGACACAAACACCGTATTTAGATCAATCCAGAACATATCAGACTTTGCTTCAGGGAGAGAAAATCCATCCGGCAAAAAAACTTTTTGATCCAAATCAAACTCACGATAAATAGCGGCATCTTTCCCCCCACGAGAGAGCTGGATCAAACACCGCCGTTCTTCGGGTGGTAGACATTGGGCACCATGAAAAACCCAACTTTCATTTTCAGCACGCGAAAGAGCATCTATATCCAAAAGAATTTCCCAGTTCGGATTGGGATTCACATAATCAGTAAAACCAGTCCGCCGCCAGAGACCCTTTACATGCTCGGCGTCCTGCCAAAAATTATAAACATACTGTTGGCGATGGTTGGGAAAGGGTATGCGGTCTTTAGCCGTGAGGATTTCACGAATTTTTGGTTCAATTTCCTTATATATGGGTCGTGCAGTCAAAAGTCCCAAAGTCTTTTCATTATGCTTGCGCGCCCAATTCAGCGAAGTATCAGAATAAATGTCTTCCAGCCAAAGATAGGGATCTTCAGGAGACCCTGTCATATGCGAACATGCACCGGAAAATAAGATTGCCATAAGTAAACTCCGCCGAAAAAGGTGCTCGAACATTTTGACCTCACGGTTCATTTCCCCTGTAATATTGCAGAGTTGAATGCTGCACAAATTCCGCATAATGGTCAAGTAATTTCTAATCAAAGAAAATTGAGTTCTGTAAAATTTTGACGAAAAGAAAGATAACTAATCTGGCTTCGGAATTAGGATAGCTAAAATGGGGATGTTTCTTATGAATTGGCGAAAAAAATTGGTACAGATCTTACTTCTTGCTCTTCTTATTACTATTTCTTGTATGATCACGCTGGTTCAGGGTCAAACCTCTGAAAATTTTGGCATCGATGAAAAACTCAAAACCTATTTGGTTCAAAAAACATTTCAGTCTCATGTTGAGAATTTTAAGAATGGGAAGGAATGGGCCGCGAGCATTCTCAAACTCCCCTGGAATGGACAGGGAGTAGAAGGAGAACCCCTCGAACTCCTAACTGATTATTATATCAAACCTGAAGACGCAAAGCTGGCCATACCCTTTTTATCTGCTTTGCTTAAAAATAAAAATAAAAAAATTCTTATTAAGGAAAATGAAGTTTCGATTGTTATGGGTAAGAATGTTCTAAAAACCAGCATCAGTCTTTCGGCCCATGGAAAAATCACTCTTAATGACCAAGAATTTACTTATGATCCCTTGATGAGTTTTGAAAAAAATCTAACGAACATCCAAGAATTTATTGTAAAAAGCAGAAAAGTTACGCAGGTTCAAATTGAAGAACACCATCTTGTAGGAAAATATTTTGACCATCTTGTAAGTCTGATCGCAACACAGGCGTGGGGCCGGGAAGTTTCCACCCAAACAGCGGATGAGCTGGACAATGCCCTTGTTGGTGGAATTCTCCTTTTAGGAGAAGGTTTTAATTCATTGCCTTATTTTAATTTCTATAATCAGCGCAACCATCTTTTCAACTCCAACTTCTGGCAAATAGGAACCTATATCATTAATTATAAAAATAAATGCAAGCGCGATTTGGAACGTGATCCCGAAACTCAGAACTATTCTTTTACTTACGAAGGAACTCTGCCTTTACTTATTGCGCTCGATAAAATCAAAGATCATCCTGACAAGAGTACTAAAAAAGAGGTAAACGGACTTGTCAGTGATTTCTTTGGCAGTAGTTTCAAGGGCAAACTTTCATGTGCAACCTTGCTGGCCAAAGTCAAAAATTTCAACATGCACGCCATTACGGCCTACGCTTCGGGAATCCAGAATGTTCGTGAGAAATGGACTGAAGAATATCAACACTTTTGTCATTCTTATGAGGAATTAAGAGAGTGCCTGGAAACCCTGGCCCATCGTGAAACAGGAAGAATTGCTCACGAGCGTAAAGTCGAAGCGGGACAATCCGCCGGAGATTATGATTACTCTCAGGACACTCTCTACAACTCTAGATCGCGCTAATACACCTTTCAATCCTGCACTCGGCACAATTTCTAACATTAATTAACATTGCAGCTTAAGTAAGTGAAAATTAGTACTCCACACCATGTATAAAATTCTCACTGCTTTGAATATCGGAGGGATCTCCTTGTAGGTTCATCATCGCGCATTTGGAAAAGGGGTTTTTATGTTTGGGAAAAAAGTAACTTGTAGTGTGATAACGCTTTTGCTGAGTAGCTCACTCTTCGCAAACACTCATGAGGGATTTAAACCCGAAGGGATAGAAGGGATAGAAGGGATAGAAGGAAACGAATCAAATAATAAGGTTCTCATTGGTTCTGAAGGTCGGGAAGAGTCGGATACAACCCGTTATCCTTTTACAGCTATCGGATACGTTAACTTTAAGGATGGCGAAGACACTTACGGCTGTACAGGCTCAATGGTGTCATCAAATGTCGTGCTCACAAATGGACACTGCGTATTTGATCAAGAGAAAAACAAATTCTACACCGATTTTAAATTTTCTCCTGGATACCAAACATCCCCAGGCCCACTGGGAGAAATAGCTGTTAAGAAAGTTTATGTTTCAACTAGCTATCAAAAGAAAAAAACCGATATCGATTATGGATTTCTCATTCTCGATAAACATGTTGGGAATCAAACCGGATGGCTCGGCGTAAGGACAATGGAATTTTCATGGTACCGAACCAATCGATTTTATGTCGCAGGTTACGGTTCAAACTTCGGTTTGCTCAGTGCCCTCATTTCAACTCAAGCAGTTAATACGCAGGCCTGTCAAATTTCAAGACCGACCTTATTAGGCAGGGCCTTAGTCCACAACTGTGACACTGGCCCGGGGAATTCAGGTTCTCCTCTTTTTACTTATTTAAATGGCATACCCTATATCGTAGGAGTTCACTTTTCCGGGGCAAGTGGAGATGAAGAAAATGCGGCTTGTGCTGAATCAATTTGGCCAGGAGTTTGCGAGAATTACGCCACCAAAGCCGATATCTTTTTAAAGGTCATGAAAGAAATAATTAAAGAAAATAAGTAACACCACTCGGATGAGGACAACCTATTTCCCTTTAAAATAATTCAAATACCAATCAATCTCATGAAGATCAATCAGAGAAGAATCGGAAATGTGCTCTCTCTTCAACTTTTTGAAGATAAGATCTATTGTTTTAAAATCTCGCTGACTAATAACTTTAATCCCATTTCGTATTAGTAGAGCAGCACAAACACCGGGCCCCTTTTGATATTTTCTGTGCGCTTGCTCAACCATCCGACAACCATCAGAGATAAATAGCGTTCCGCAAGCAGCACTCATGTTCATGAGCACGGCCAGATCGACTTTATTCGTAAGGGCAATTTTTAACATTTCCCGGGCCGCCTTCATAAATCCCTCGGTCCAGTCTTCCCCCTTGTCAGTCATCACCCGTGCTTTCCCATCCAACACATCAAACCCATTACCTCCATGTATATCCGGCATATTTCTTGGAATGCCAAAAGAGAAATGCTCAGGACAGAATTTAACATGCTGTACATTAGGCAAATTTAACAATTTGATGACCTCTGGATATTCCCCATAAGACGTACCATCTACACCGCATGCTTCACCAGCAAGGCAAGCACTTACTATAATTTTCATAGGATTATTTTCGGTATAATCAGGTAGGTCTTGGATCTCTTTGGCACTTGGGATGAACATGAGACCTCATCTGGCCCAAGTCTGACCTGATTTTAAATAAATCTTGGGAGTCTGGGCCACGTGGCCGTTTTTTGAGACATGACCGGTACAAAGATTCGTGGTGAAAGATTTTGGATCAAGAAAATTTGAGTCGCGAAATTTTCCGTCATCCCCGAGATCAACATAGGCCCCATTAGGCCACTGAAAACGCAAGGTATTGGCATCCTGATAAATAAGTTCCGGTCTCCCTCCTCCCAAAATACCGATGCGCTTGGTGGCAGGTTTTAATATTTCCGACGGATCCCCATCGGGTGTATCTGACACATAAATTCCCTTATAAGAAAAGATGAAGGACCTTACAATAGCGGGGCGGTTTTCCGATGTAGGACAGGAGATTCTAGAGCCTGGGAAAGCATAAAATGGCTCGGTTGGCCTCGGGCCTTTAGGCATCTTTTTGATTAATACGAGCCCTCGGGTGGTGGGTGAATCAACTACAGAATGACTATCGGCTATGAGATATTTTTTATTATAGGCACATTGGTTTGAGGTCGTGTCGATGAGAACGCTTTTAACTAAAGTCCAACCGTTCGGCTTAGAATTTTTGACTTCAAAATCATATTCACGACATCGTTTCGATTCACAAGGAGACAAATACTTGACGATTTCAATAATCTTATCCATGGATTCGGCATCAATACTTTGGTCGGCAGCAAATTTCTTTTGCACCTCTGCCTTCAAGAACTGGTAGTGAAATTTGGCTTGGGGCCACCAAACTACAGTTCGAAAGGTCAGTTGGGAGTGCAAATTCCGGACAATTAGCAGAATCCTGAGCCATAATTGCCATCGGCAAAAGCAAAATTATAGCAATCCTGCAATAATTAAAACCCGACATACCCGCCTCCCTAAGTCTTCCATTTTTCAATTTTTTACCTCCTCCTTCATCCGGCCCTGACTTGCTATTGTACTCTTATTTTGCTCTCAATTGCATAGGGGAATTTAGCGTCGAAGCCGAGGAACGTTTTTTGAATTACACTTTATCCCACGGATAAAGCATCTTACCCAAGGGCCCCAACAAACTTCGCGGTTTTCTTTAGAAAAAAATAGTCACTCAACAATTTCATTGCTTCTTGGTTCTCAGGTCTGAGAAATTTGATGACATCTTTTTTTACTTCTTCCCAATGGTGCTTATGAAAAAAGATATTGAAAATCCTCGCAGGTCATTGTTCTTAGAAAGGAATTGGACGGCGGGCGGAAAGCTGGAATCCTGATGACATGCAAAGGCTTTCGGCAATCACGGCCTCAAGACTGCGTGGCCTCCCCTCGGGCGCTCAGTCAGGCATCCTGCCTGCCTGTCCTCGGCGGACTTGCCTTGGGGCAACTCCGTCGCGGTCGCTTCCTCGCTTCGATCCATGTTTTTGCCCGACCAAATAATAAAAAAAAAGGCCACCTTTCGGCGGCCTCTTTTTTTATTATTGGTGGGCGTTACATGGATCGAACATGTGACATCCACCTTGTAAGGGTGGCGCTCTCCCAGCTGAGCTAAACGCCCAATAACGTTCATCTTTTGGGTGGGAGGTTACTTTGGGGCCATGCTTTTGTCAAGAATTGCTCACGGGCATGGCAATAAAAAGGCCCCAAAAGAGAGGCCTTTCTTGCTGTTTTATAGTTCTTTCTCCCTAGTTGGCGACCTCAAGAGTCGTATCCTCAGGGCCCAACACTTTGAGACCGACCACCTTCATAAACGAATCAGGCTGACTTAAGTTTAAAGCGTGACGGAGAACTTCTTCCACCATCTCACAGGGAACAATCTTTAACCCCATTTTGATGTCATTAGGGATTTCACTTAGATCCTTCTCGTTTTTAGACGGGATGATGACCGTCTTAATACCCGCCTGCTTAGCCGCCAACATTTTTTCCTTGAGCCCACCAATTGGCAACACTCGCCCACGAATAGTCACCTCGCCAGTCATCGCCACATCTTGGAAAACCTTAATGCCCGTCACCGCCGAAGCCAAGGCGGTCACCATGGTGACACCTGCTGAAGGTCCGTCCTTGGGAGTCGCACCTTCGGGGACGTGAATATGAATATCGTTCTTATCATACCAAGTGGGGTCGATTCCTAAACGACTCGAAATCGATCTGACGTAGGACAGGGCCGCTTTCGCCGACTCCTGCATAACCTCGCCCAATTTTCCGGTAATCTGAATCTTGCCATTGCCGGGCACTGTAACGACTTCGATATTTAGGAGTTCACCTCCCACTGCCGTCCAGGCGAGTCCATTTACCAGTCCTACCTGAGGCTCACGCTCAACATCGGTGCGATCAAATTTTTGCGGGCCTAAGTATTTCTTCAAATGCTTCGGGGCCACAATGAATTTTTCACCTTTGGGGATATTCTCCGTTACAATCTCGGTAGCAATTTTACG
>CAYHRT010000112.1:0-12404 GCA_964359085.1 uncultured Bdellovibrio sp.
TTCAAAAGTGCTTTCCCCCTGCGAAGCATTTGGGGTCTGTGCCATGAACCAAGGTTCACAGACATAGAAACAGAGAATGCAGAAAATAAATACTGTATTCAGCTTGGTATGCATGCCGTATTACTTTAACGACTCATCTCTTGTTTTACAATCGAAGTTTACTTCGCAAGATTACCCACCTTTAAATCCAAGAGGATTTGTCCAACTTTGGCGGGATCATGACGTGCTTTCTCCTTAAGACCTATACGAAAAACCTTATTTTTAGATTTTTCACCTCGAATAAGCGCACAATGTGTCGGTGCAATTCCCAAAACTTTTGCCAGAATGTTAGTCAAGGAAGAGTTTGCTTCCCCTTCGATTGCACGGGCATGAGTGGCCAAATAGAGCACGCCCTCCCTTAAAAGAATTTCTTCCCGCTTGGCACCTGGTCTCGCGCGAATTTCAATTTCTAAAAAAACATCGTAGCCGCCTTTCCCTTCACGTAAAACGGCCTTCATTATTTGGCACAATTGAGACAAAGGATGATCAGGTGAATAAATCATGCCGCCAAGTTTTTTCATTTGCATTACCTACATGGAGAAACTTTTTTAACTCAATAATGAAACGATCAAGAGGAAAGCCGACCACATTAGAATAACTCCCCTGGACTGCCTTAATAAACATCAAACCTGCACCTTGAATACCATACGCCCCTGCTTTGTCCAATGACTCACCTGTGGCCAAATATATTTCCAAAAGATCTGGGGTAATGGGACCGAATTCTACTTTTGTCTGTTCACAAAATACATGTGAGGTCTCAAAACTTTGAATACTCACTGCGGTATAGACAATATGGCTTCTATTGGAAAGTTCTTGCAACATCTTCCCCGCCTCTTCACGCGATGCTGGTTTGCCAAAAAATTTTTTTCCCAAAACAACAGTGGTATCAGCTGCGACCACCAGAGGATTTTCAAATCGCATGGTCTGCCTGAGAAGACTCAAGATCGCTGCCCCCTTTTCGTTGGCTAAATCCTGAACATATTGAATTGGATTTGGGGCCTCGCGATCCTCATTGATATCGCTCACAATTACTTCAAACTTTATTCCTAAATGAGAGAGTAATTCCTTCCTCCGAGGACTTTGACTGGCCAAGACAAGTTGAAATTTAGTATTTGCTCTTAACATATTTCCAGAAGGGATTTTTGGTGGAATTCAATTCCTCACGATCACCGGCATTATGGTCTAAGATTTCGCCGTTGGCCATATAGCTGTCAATGGCAAGGGCATAGAAATTGGGCCCAAAAGACATGGCATTAAATGCTTCGCCCCTAGCTTCCATTTTGGCGCGAAATTTTTCCGCCACCAAAAGCCCGGTGGTTTCTTCTCGTCTGGTGTATTCTACCAGAAAGTCCTCTCTTTTTTTAAGCTCATCTCCCTTAGATGATGGTCGATTCCACATCCGATATTGCCATCCTCCAAAAAGATCTAATGTCGGACCGAGGGAGAATAGTGGTTTGGTATATTGCTGCATTATCATTTCACGCACTAACATCAAAGTCGGAATGTGCGAGACAAAAAATTCTCCCAGTCCCATGGTTTTTTGCTCTTCATCAGGCATATCACCAAGCGATCTCCCTTTTGGGTCGATGACATACCATCTTCCTTTTTCTAAATCTTCACTGGTGCTGTTTTCATAGCCGCGATAATAGAACTTAGGCGCTGGGGTTTCTACCAAGGCCCCGGCACTCTCGTCATAATGGAGATTATCTGGATAAATCTTAATCATAGACTTGTTCCCCAGGAGAACAACAAACTCACCGGTCAGAGACTCTGCGCTGACCGTTCCATTGGGCATCACCAAAAAAGTTTTGGTCTTTTTGCCTTTCATATAGGGAGTATTTTTGGCCATAAAATCGCGCAAGCGAATTGCCTGGGCAAATGCAGGCGAGGGTGAAATGAGAGAGTCAAAGAGTTTGCCTTCCTGAACAGGAATAGTGTCGATCGTCTTGTTGGCGGTATAAAGAGGCAAAGGATAAAACAATGGATCGGTTTCACGATCGCCTATAATTGGAGGGGCCTTCAATTTGCGAGAAAGCCAAATTATTTGTCCCGCATTCAGACGAATATGATAAAAAATTTCGTTGGGGGAGAGATTAATTTCCTTTAACGTCAGAGAAGTTTCTGGTGAAATACGAACCATGGTACCATCTAATAACGTGATCCACATATAGCTGTCTTTCATGGTCACAATTTCATCTCCCTCCTGAAAACGCGACCGGAATTGCACGTTCGCAAACCCCTCACCACGGTAGATATGACAGTATCCAATACAATGCAGAACACGCCCGATGGTTTCCTGAAACGCCAGATCTTGTCGATTAACTCGCCACCGGGGATTTTGATCTTTGAGTGCCGATTCGCGCTTCCAATCTTGAAAATTTAACCAACTGTCTGGGTTTATTTGTTCCCAGCGGATAAAACTTTTTGGTGATGGCGCCATCCAGGCAGGTATTTCCACACCTCCTTCCAAATTGCTACTTTTCGCAGCGCCAACAACCTTTTGTTCAACAGGTCTTCCGACTCCCCAATCAAGAAGATTGAGAAATTCTGAGGAGCTAGCTTCCTGACTAAAAATTGCCCCAGAGTAAACGGAAAATATTCCGATCACCAGAATAGCTAAGAATAGCTTCCAAAAGTTCATCTGCTTCCCTCCGCATCCAGCTCCGGGAGTGTCCTTAGGGACACACGTAGCTCGGCGCTCCTGCGCCTCCATAATGTCCTTATCGGCCGAAGAAGTCGGCCATCAAGAATTCCTCGTACACCTCGAATGAACGCGGCAGAAAACTCCTCTTTTCTTGCCTTTTAAGGGCCTTCGTTGCATCATGCGTAAGGAAAAGAAGGATAATCCTGTCACTTTCTAGGAGATCGCCGTGAATCAAGAGGGATCAGGTCTCGATTCAATCACAGAATCTAACCAAAATGATCAATTTTCATTTGTCCAAACAGAACACCAAATTCTCAAATTTTGGTCACAAAATAATATTTTTAAAAAATCTCTTGAGAAAACGGCCCATGGTAAACCCTATATTTTTTATGATGGCCCTCCTTTTGCTACAGGACTTCCTCACCACGGGCACCTGGTGGGTTCAATTTTAAAAGATATTGTTCCTCGTTATTTCACCATGAAAGGGCGCTACGTCGAACGTCGCTTTGGTTGGGATTGCCACGGTCTGCCCATCGAGCACGAGATCGATAAAAAATTAGGCATGACGGCCCACGATGCCGTCAAGAAACTGGGGATCAAAGGCTACAATGACGAATGTCGTAGCATTGTTCAGCGCTATACCAAAGAATGGGAAAAAACCATTACACGCATTGGTCGTTGGGTCGATTTTATAAACGACTACAAGACTATGGACATCACTTTCATGGAATCAGTCTGGTGGGTCTTTAAAGAATTATGGGACAAAAAATTAATCTATCAGGGTACCAAAGTTGTCCCTTTCTCCACCGCCCTTGGTACCGTTCTCTCCAATTTCGAAGCTGGACTCAACTATCAAGACGTGCAAGATCCAGCGATTACCATCCTTTTTAAAATGGCTGAGCAAGACGCCTCTGAAGATGTCTATATGGCGGCCTGGACCACAACTCCCTGGACCCTGCCTTCAAATTTAGGTCTTTGCATGGGCGCAGACATAGATTATGTAAAATTGCGCGATAAAGATTTAGGCAAAATTCTTATCATGGCGAAAGCTCGAGTCGAGAGCTATTCCAAAAAAAGAAATTTTGAAATCATCAGTAATCACAAAGGCCATGAGTTTAAAGGGCGCAAATATGAGCCCCTCTTTCCATATTTTGCTCATCTTACCAAAGAAGGCGCTTTTGTAATTTTAAATGATGCCTATGTCACCACCGACGATGGTACCGGAATCGTCCATACCGCGCCGGCCTTTGGTGAAGATGACAATCGAGTTATGCGTGAAGCGGGAATTAAGGCCATCGTTTGCCCAGTTGATGACGCCGGCAAATTTACGCGTGAGGTGTCCGATTTTCAGGGCCAATATGTCAAAGATACAGACAAGGAAATTATTCGCAATCTCAAAATGCGCGGCCTCTTATACGATCAAAGCACCATCGTCCATAGTTACCCATTTTGTTATCGCTCAGATACGCCCCTGATCTACAAGGCCATTCCAAGTTGGTATGTCAATGTGGAAACCATCAAAGATCGTCTTCAGATCTCGAACCAAAAAATAAATTGGGTGCCTGATCACATTAAGGATGGTCGTTTTGGGAAATGGCTTGAAGGTGCCCGCGATTGGGCCATCTCGCGCAACCGGGTCTGGGGAACACCCCTTCCCGTCTGGATCAATGATCAGACAGGTCAGCGAAAATGCCTGGGCTCCTGCGCTGAATTGGCACAGCTCACAGGTACCAAGATTGTCGATCTCCATCGTGAGTCTGTGGACAATTTAACCTTCACGGTGAAGGGGGAAACTGGCGTTTACCGGCGTATCCCAGAAGTCTTTGATTGCTGGTTTGAATCGGGATCAATGCCGTATGCCCAATTACATTATCCTTTCGAAAATCAAGAGCTGTTTAAAAATGGATTCCCGGCGGAGTTCATTGCTGAAGGCCTAGATCAAACCCGAGGATGGTTCTACACTTTAACCATCCTTTCAACCGCCTTGTTTGACCAACCTGCCTTCAAAAACGTTATCGTCAATGGCATGGTTTTGGCCGAAGACGGCAAGAAAATGAGCAAGCGACTCAAAAACTACACTCCGCCCGATGAATTAATGGAAACCTTTGGTGCCGATGCTCTTCGCCTCTATCTGATTACTTCGGGATTGGTAAAGGCAGATGAACAACGTTTTGCCGATAGCGGTGTCAAGGACATGGTTCGTCGTGCCCTTCTACCCTGGTACAATGCTTTTAAATTTTTCCAAACCTATGCCAAAATTGATGGCTGGAATACAAAAAACTTCTTTCAAACCAGCGAGAATATCACTGACCGATGGTTGATCTCAAATCTTCAAACACTCAAGAGCAATATCTCGCGAGAGATGGAAGCCTATCATCTCTATAATGTAGTTCCGGCACTTCTGACATTCATTGAAGATTTGACTAACTGGTACATCCGGTTGAATCGTTCTCGTTTTTGGGATGATCAACCCACCACCGATAAATGGCAGGCCTATTCCACTCTGTACACAGCACTCATGGAACTCTCACAGGCCATGGCTCCTTTTACACCTTTTTTAAGCGAACATATGTATCAAGAACTTATACAGTTTGTATCTCATTTTGATTCTCCGAGGGAGAATCAAGTAAGCGTTCATTTATGTAATTATCCCGTTGCCGACACTACACTCATCAATCGCACTCTCGAAGATGCCGTGTCACGCATGCAGCAAGTAATTCTCCTGGGACGTCAGAAACGCAATCAATCGCATATCAAAGTGAAAACTCCACTTCGACGCCTTACTATCATCAATAAAAATGATACTCTTTTACGTGAGATGCAAAAACTCGAGCACTACATCCAAAGCGAGCTAAATATCAAAACGGTCGAGTACTCCACCAAGGAAGAACAATTTATTAGTTTTTTTGCCAAACCCAATTCACCTATCTTAGGCAAAAAACTTGGCAAGGATTTTGGCCGATACAAAGGACTGATTGAAAAGCTTTCACAAGAGTCTCTACTCCAATTAGAAGAAGCTGGTCGCATCACTCTTCAAGGACAGAATTTTGAAAGAGATGAAATCTTTGTGTATCGAGAGGCGCTTCCAGGCACTAATACACTTTCTAACCGATTAATCTCAATCGATATAGACATTACCATGGATCAAAATTTAATTGATGAGGGCATGGCCCGCGAAGTGGTTAATCGCATTCAACGAACCCGAAAAGATAAAAAGCTCAATGTCGAAGATCGTATCCAGCTTTGGCTCCATGGGGATAGCGAAATTACCAATGCTATCAAAAAACATTTGAACTATATTATGCGTGAGACTTTGGCCACTACCGTTTTTTTGGATCCGCAAGACATAGGTGCACGATCTAGCGCCTTATGTTTTGACATTGAGGGAACCAAACTCGAATTAGACTTAGAAAAAGCATGAATAAGAAAGCACGAAACCTTTTCCTGCTATGCTTTCTTTCTCTTCTGTGTCTCTGCATGAATGCAGAAGCAAATTATAACTACTTTCGCTACGACAGGGAGAAACCAAAGTTATCTCAAGAACTTTTTATAAGATACGTTAAGCCTCAATTAAAAGGCATGCTGGCCGAATTTTTTCTCGTTCTAAAAAAGGCCAATCCTGTGCAAAATGAAATCATTACATTAAGAAACCAAATTTTGGATATTAATTTAGCTTGGCACAATTGGTTACTCCTCTGTCCTAAAATGTCGGAGGAATGCGAAACCCCTCTCTTGGGTGTTTATCAATTATTACATCAATTAGATTTTGTTCTCAACAACGCACTTTCAAGTAAAATAAAACTTAAAGGCCTTAAAACTCAAAGCGATATCGATGCAACACTTCTGCTGATGCGCGATTTAGACAAAGTAACCTTGGAATCCTATGGACTCTCTCACCAGATGGAAGAACTCCTCATTACCATTAATACTGGATACTACTACAATAAAAGTCACCCTGATTTATCGCCTGTCTTACATAGTATGTTGCTCTCTTCTGAGTTTATTATGACATCTCAAACTGATTCTCTTTACCGAAAAGAAGTAGAATTTATTTGGGAATCTTTCTTCAAGCAGATTGAGCGTCGGCTTATAATAGAAAACGATCAACCTTTTTTATTAAATAGCTTAGGCGATCTCAATGTGGCCTGGAACGGTTTTCATATGCGAATGGCCAAAAGCTCCCTGCAAATTGATAAAGAAATCGTGAATCTTATTGAATTGATGCATAATCGTTGGAATGCAATTCTCCGTTACATATTGGAATAAAATGAAAGATTTTATCGCCGTATTTTTTCTCTCTCTCCCATGCCTCAGTTTGGCCCAGGCCATCTACAACTGTGAAGTGAATTCTAATCTTCCCGGAATTGAGCTTCCGGCCGAAGAATATGCCAAAAAGGTCAAAACTTTTAACTACAAGGCCCAAGAAGCTCCCCAAGGAGTAAAATTCGATAATGGAGAGATCAGTGCCTTTCTTGTGACCAAAGAAGGCCATATTCATATCCTCCTTAAAGAACTCAAAACAGAAAATAAGGCCCAAGCCATCTTTCTCCCGGCCCAAGCACGTATTGCCTTTCAACTGGGTGCCAATAATGCCCTTAATTGTCGACATCCTGGAACCGTTTCTGCCAGTGGATCTGTTGATGTAGCCAATTTAAAAAATGATTCTGATCTTTTGCTCCTACAGGCCCCTTTTATGGTGACTGTGGCACGTTCATTCTATGTACAATTTGAAAATGCCGCCGAGCAGATGTGGACAGCAAATTTTCAAAGCGGGGCAGTTTTGCCACAGAATAAAACTGTTGATAAAAAAATACCTCGCTGTTTTTTCACTCTGCAATCTAAAGTTAAAAAAGGAGTTTGGACGCCTGTGCGTGATTCATATCCCGTCCACACTACAAGCATTAATCAGAATAACCCAAATGAGATGGTCTGGTCCTTAAGCTTCGTAGACTTTGCCGCCGGTAAAACAAAATCTGAATCGGCAGAATACACCCCATTTACCCTCGAATGCGTAATTTTCAAGAAGCCTTTCACCTTTGAACAATTTAATTCAATTACCGGACACCATTTTGAATTTCAGGCGCAATAATCTTACAGAGATCGTACCCATTTTTCGCAATGAACCTTACTCTGCGCCTGCTGACAGAAGGGCATCAGTACCCCTTTAATCTTTTTGTGTGCCACAACCCTGGGAGCATCTTTCCCCCAGGTCACCATTTTTTTTGCTAAACGCTCAAAACGTTTTAGATTACGTCCGGCAAAAGCGTCTGGCTTAGGTAGAACTTCATGCACAACTTGAGTGAGGGCGGTTTCGATTCCCCGTGCATCCTCCGGCGTTAATTCGAGGATATTCAGAATATGCGTCGTTCCCCACTGGAAACGTGTATTATCTCCGATAGATGCTTCCCAAGCTTTTCGCGACCATTCTATCGATTCTTTTTTATATCCCCTGTCTTTAGCAATGCCCGACAACTCACTCATGAAATAAAAAGGGGAACTCGATTTTGCTAGCTCACTCTGTGCTAAACGTACTGCTTCATCGTATTGTTTACTCTCTCTTAGAAGATAGATGGCCGTGCTCATCACGGCTTGACGTTCATAGACTCCCTGAGCGGTCTGATCAACCCAACGGGCCTTCTCAATAATCAATTGGCTTAAATCCGAAGATTCGTCCACGATTAGCAATGGTGCAAGAGACGACATACGCTCATCCAACGAGATCTGAACGTTTTCTATTGATCGCAATGCATGCTCGCGCCACATTTTTTTTGCTTCTCGTTTCAAATCACTCTCAATGGGAAAAAGATATTCCATTATTTCTTTCGCTTGCCAATTCATCGTTTCTAAATTGGCCATATAGAGTTCTGAAGATTTCAGCAACGTTATAAATTCCTGAGCCATTTTTATTGGAGGCTCGAGAATTTTTGCATTCTTCTTCTTTTTGGGTTCTTTCAGGGCCTTCTCTTTTTCTACCTCCGCTTGAGTCAGGAGATGTAATAAATAAAAGCGAGAATGAGTGACGGGACTCAATTTAACCGATTTTTTCCATAGTTGTTCAAAAGTTTTATGCCTATCTTTGGCTGCGATTGTCCGTTCTTCATCCTGGCCCCAAGAATAACCCGCCAATCGTTCCCAATCAGCAGGAGTGGCCTTCTGCTTGCGCTTTCCCTTAAGGGCCAGGGCCAAAATCTCCTTCATTGGTCGCATCGTTTCCAGAGCATTCTGCATAAGTCGTACATATTCATCCACCGTTACACCTGTGGGTAATCGCATAATTTCCTGCATATCCCCATTCATAATCAGCATAGTGGGATATCCAGATGTTTTGAGTTTTGCCCCCCATTTCTGAGCATCGGGAGCATCTCCATCGAGATAGACGGGAATAAATGACTTCACAGCTTGCTGAAATTGCGGGCTAGAAAAAATAGTTTTCTTGATCTGATTGCATGGAGGACACCACACAGCTCCCCAATAGAGGAAGAGTGGCTGAGAAGATTTCCGGGCATGCTCAAAAGCTGAACCAGCACCATGCTTATACCAATCAATGCCCTCTGGCAGCGAGGCTTGATTCTCATCTATCAGACCGAAGATAAAGAAAAGAATGGGTAATAACACTTTGATTCCTCCCAAAAAACAAGTCTAGCATAATTTCAAAAAAAAGGGGAAAGCCGACCTCTCCCCTTCCAAAAAAAATCTTTGTATCTCACACTACTTATTTAGGCACGATAGATCCGCACTGCTTGCATTTCTGATTTGCGCTTCCGTTTAATTGCGGCCTCAATCTTTTCCTTTTTTTGGACAGAAGGTTTCTTGTAATCTTGACGTTTACGATATTCACGAACGATCCCACAAGATTCACATAGGCGTTTAAATTTACGTAAAGTTTTATCCATTCCCAATCTTTCATCAATCGGAACAATCACTGAGCTATTGGTCGCCATGGAAATCACCCCCTTTATGACAACTTTGCCAACTTCACCTGAAGTTCTCATATTAGAGCTTTTCCTGTCTCTAAAAATGGTGGTATAAGTTATTGAACTGGGACTTGCATGTCAAGAAATACTCATCAAAGCGATCTTCCCTTTCTTGAAGAACCTCAACAAGCGATCAAGGAGGAACTTAAAGAAGGACTAAAAGAGGAACTGCTCGCGCCGTTGGCGTATCGATCGCGACCACAAAATTTACGTGATTTTGTGGGATGGGCTAATCTCGTTAAATCTTTCCCATTTCTCGCTCAAAGCAATCTTCCTCCTTTTATTCTTTATGGCCCGCCTGGATCAGGTAAAACTACGCTGGCACAGCTCTTGGCCCATGAGCATAAATTTGAAATTTATCCCTTCAGTGCCGTATTAGCAGGCATTCCAGAACTCAAAAAAATCATTGCTCGGCTTCTGGAAGTCAAAAATCTCATGGGGAAGAAAAGCGTCCTCTTTATTGATGAGATTCATCGCTTTAATAAGTCGCAGCAAGATGCTCTTCTTCCTTATGTAGAAAAAGGTGATTTTATTTTAATTGGCGCAACAACAGAATATCCAAAGGCCGCGATCAATCCGGCCCTATTGTCTCGCGTGCATATAGTTGAACTTAAGGCCTTACACCCTGAAGGCGTCCAAGTGATCCTTGATGGGGCCTTATCTAGATTAGGTCATGAAATAAATAAATTTTTCCCTAAAGAGTTGCTCCAATTCATAGCTGCCATTACCGGAGGTGATGCCCGGCGAGCGCTCAATTCGCTTGAATTATGCCTCGAAGCTGGCGCGCTAGAAAATCTTGAAGCTCTCAAAAAATCTATTCTGGAAAATTCCCGTCGTTATGACAAAGGTGGAGTTCGTCATTATGACGTCATCTCGGCCTTTATTAAAAGCATGCGCGGAAGTGATCCCCATGCCACCGTTCTGTGGCTGGCGGTTATGTTGGATGGAGGAGAGGACCCCGCCTTTATCGCACGTCGGATGTTAATTTTTGCCAGTGAAGATGTAGGGAATGCAGATCCCGCTGCCTTGACCTTGGCCACTTCCGCTCTGGCTGCCGTGGAAAAAATCGGCCTGCCTGAGGCACGTATTATTTTGGGCCAAGCGGCCACTTACTTGGCCTCCACCGTGAAAAGCAATGCCGCCTATATGGCCATTAATGACGCCCTTGATTTTGTACGTGAAAAAGGTACCCAAGAAGTACCTGAACACTTAAAAAATTATCCTCGCCCTGGCACACTCCCTTACAAGTATCCTCACGAATTCAAGAGACACTTCATAAAACAGCAGTACTCTCCGAACGCAACAACACCTAAGTTCTATAAACCTACAGAGGAGGGGCGAGAGAAGTTTCTAAAAGAAAGATTGCAACAACTGTGGCAGAATGATTCCAGTCCATCTAGTCCCAACGATGGAACATGATGTGGATGTCATCCACAAAATCTTTGTGAATAAACCAATACCCAAGATTCGATTCCACATAACACATGCGGGAATTTTCGCGATCTCTCACGATGGATTCGCAGCGCGAATGGGCCGCACCTTGCGCCCCTTGACCGAAATTAATATCACGTTGATTACAACCTAAACGATCAATATAGAGCCGGATAGTCTTAACCGAGTAGGCCACATAATCTCTCCCAAAATCGGGGACATTAAGATCATCGGCCTGGTAGCTCACATAGCGAGAATCCCGGGTGAATTGTGCGGTCAGGAGATCACGACAATGATCTTCACTCGCATGCACGCCCAGAACATGCAACAGGGCAAAACCCAACAAACCGACGAGTACAATCGTTTCTACTAAGCGAACCATTTTCTTCATACGCTAGACCTTTATAAAATTATGCTCTGCACGCTGGAAACCTAAGTCTGGAAGATAAGAAAAATGACATGAAATGGCAATCTTAGATTAGGAAAAAGCTTGTCACTAAGCTTCACGGTATCTATTATTTGACCCTAATACTAAAAAGTAGGAAAGACTTATGAGTTTACGGCCACTCGTCTTGGTTTTCCTGTGCTCCGCACTATACTTTTTGTCCTCAGCCTTTGCTCAATTTCCGAGTTATTATCCCGCCGACTTATATAAAAACATTCAATCCAAGACCATTCGCGACGGGGAGCTAAAGAAGGCCCTTTTTATAGTTCTGCAACGAGGCCATCACGCTCAAACTTATGGGGAGGCCCGTAAATATTTGTTTGGAAAAATCCACTTAGAATCTGATGGCCAGGGATATTTTGTTCGCGATGTCTACTGTCACCGCGACTTCCGTCCCTCTATCGGAGTTGGACCAATGAGGATCCCTAAGGCCGAAATCTTAAACTGTGAGCATACCTGGCCACAGAGCAAATTTTCCTCGGCCTTTCCCAAAGATACTCAAAAAGCAGACTTACACCATCTTTATCCTGCTGATAGCAAGGTCAATAATACCAGAGGAAATCTGCCTTTTGCTGATGTCACACCGACAAACGATATCCCCAACTGTCCTGATTCCGGTCTAGGGGTCCCTGAAAATGGACGGGGCCAATCATCGAGTCTTTACTTTATGCCTCCCGGTGATCATCAAGGAAATGTGGCCCGGGCACTGTTTTATTTTTCTGTCCGGTACAACATGCCGATCGACCAGATACAAGAGGAATATTTGCGCAAATGGCACTTAGATGATCCCGTCGATCAGAGCGAATTGGAACGCAACAATCTCATCGAGGAAATCCAAGGTAATCGCAATCCCTTCACGGATCTCCCCGAA
>CAYHRT010000113.1:0-12357 GCA_964359085.1 uncultured Bdellovibrio sp.
TATATTTCAGCTCTAACCCTATCTGGACATTTAATTTTGCTTCATGGCTTGATTCAACCCCGACGATAAATTCGTCACCCATGGCCCGAAGAGAAAGACATGCCAATAAGACTATTAACATTTTTTTCATAAATTGACCCCTTTGAGAGTTTCTTAGGCCGCCAGATACGAAATGTCCTCTCAAACGGGTGGGGCTGTAAAGTTTTCAGGGGCTGCGTTCCAACACCTCAACGACTGATTCAGCGCCTGGGCATAGGGATTTAAAAAATCCTCTTTGTCGACATATGGCAAGTGGCACAGGTTTCCAGTGCCGTTCCCTTCAATGGGCTATTTGGATGAAAGCCAGAACTGACAATCAAAAGGTAATTTTGAGACTGGATCAACAAGAACTTTTTCAACGCCAGGTATTTTTATGTTTTTCCAATAAGGATGAAGAATCTTTACAATCCACATTGAAGGCAAGAGTTGGTTGAGCGCATCTGTGGAAAAATTATTGGGATGTCCCTTTTTTGCTCGACCTTTTTTGGCATCCCAATGCTTAGAATGAGAGGCAAAAGTCATGAGCTGCTTGGAAAACTCTGGGTATTCCACCAAACGGCCCATTGAAAGACTATCAAAGGGAAGCACTCCATTATTATTTGAGGCCATGGAGAAGAGAATTCTTTCCAGAAATTTCTCTATCAAGGTTTCATCACAGTTGTAATGGCGCAATCGCGCAACATCCTTATTTGGACTCTCTGGGAGATGAGTTGTAACAGATACACGACATTCATTTTGTTGGGTTGAATATGTTTTTTCCAGATATTCTGTTTTTATTTCGACGTTAACTGCAGATGCCTGTTTGCTATCTGTTGTGCGTGCAGGATTTTGATGAGCACAAGAAAAGAGTAAGAAAAAAAAGATGGTTGGTGCGATTTTCATCATATTCCTATCAACGGATTGCCTGCCTAAAAGCATCAGCATCTAAGCGCTGAACTTTCCCTTTGGCCCCACCTCTCAAATAGAGAATCAACTCCACTCCGGCCTTTTCGTCCTCCAGCATTTGCGCTACGTGGTCGGGGGTAATGGCGTGGCGGCCTAAAATTACATTCGATCCCCATGGGAGAAAGTCAAAAGTTTGCACCACGAATTCAGTACAGGTGATACGCGTGGTGGTATTAGCATCAAAATTAAAATCGTAAGTTTTACCCCTTTGCGCCAGGGCATGAGTGTAGAGTTCCATCAGATCACGTTCGCCTTTGGAAATGGCGTCGACTCGCATCACGGCCACTTCGTCGGCCTCAAGCGTTTCTTCCAACGAAGCAAAACCTAATCCATGCCGAGTCATCTCCATGACAAGAAAACCTTGGCGAATTTTCTCATGATAGTCCTTAAACTCCGGTCGCTCCCAAAGTCCCAGATCTTTTAGTTGCTCTTCTGTTCCAAGATAAACTGCCGCATGGCCAAAATTTCCTGGAATATTGAGATCGGTAAGTTTATTTCCCGTTTTATTTAAAATGATATCAAGCGGTTTTAGAACGACACGGAAAGCTTCGATGGCCTTCGCATTGTCTTTGAGCCAACCTTGTCGCCATTTAACTTTTCCAACGACATTGCCATAAGTGCCACTCGCCTTGTTACTGAACATGGTCCAAAGATCAATGCCCATATCACGAAATCCCGCCACTACTGGAACATATCCGGGAGTTAGAATGGTGAGCGAATGCTTATTCGTTACCAGTCCATAGGACATCGATGCAACAATCAGGGCATGGGACGAAGATTCTGGATGTTCACGTTTAGCATACTCACGTAATTTTTTTTCGAGATATTTGGCGTGATTCGGATAGAGATTGATTCGTAAAAATTCGCGAAAAGGAATCAGCCCTGCACCTGGGTCGGTCCACTGATCTCTAAAAAAAGTGCGCAATTTCGGCGACATATTCAAATAAGTGCGATGGAGACGAAAAGCACTTTCTAGCTTTTGCACTTGATAGGCCAATTCTGTCGTGTCATCACCGCCTTTTAATTCTTGGGCGAGGATGCCAATGGCCTGCAGATGTTTTCTTGCTTCAAAGACTAAGGTGGCCGAAATTTTGCCACCCGATTGAAGGATATCGTCAATTTTAAAGGCCACTTGTGTGGCCTCTTCTGTGGCCATTTGGAAGGCCCCAAGATCGTCTGCGTGGATCAGAGAGAAAATGGCGGAAAAACAAAAAGCGATAAATAATCGCAGCATGATTAACTCCATAAGGGTACAAGTTTGACCCAATTTTACTCCACTTAGAGGGAGGAAACGAGAGGTGTGTAAATAAGTTAAAAAGGTGAAATGGCGCGCTTTATCTCGTCGATCCGACGATTTACTTCGCGAATAATATCGGTCTTAACCTTGGCCATCACGACATTCATGGGAACTCCGGCCATCAGAGGTCGCACAACCTCACGTTTAATCGTGTCCATGATGTCTCGGCCAGTGGCATTTCGCTCAAAAAGCTCTCGCATATTTTCGGGTGAAACGACTCTCCGCCTGGTCTGATCCCCTAAGCCGAATTCGTCGGCCTTGGCAATAATTTTTTCGGCAATGTATCCCTCAATCATGGTGGTCATGAGATCTGATCGCACAAGTTCCTCAATGAACTGCTTATCCGTCATGGTATTTGTGCCGCTCAGACGAGAACGAATATGCACTTTGAAAGAGGTAATGCGTCTCTGGGTAGTCACTTGATCGAAGCGGGCGGAGTCACCCAAGAAACCCGCCAGTTGGGTGAAGGTATCACTTAAACTACTAATGGGATCAGTGGCGGCACTGCCTGTAGAGATGATTTTCCCATCAAAGATAGGAGTCAAAATAGTAAAGCCATCTTCCACCACAGCTCGCTCACCGCCACTTAGACCTGAAGGGATTTTGGTATTATAATAATGGTGAATTTCAAACTTAAGATTGGGTTTCAGGGCGGTATTGGTGCATCTTTCCACTTCATCTTTGACCCAGGTAAGGCCACGACTCAACTGCCCCTCCACAAGATCTAAACATGCACGGAACGCCGGCATGGCGATTGGGGCACCTGTTCGAATAGGGGCCATATAATCGAGTGTCGCCTGGGCCAACTGCTCAGCAAAGAAAATTACCGTTTTAGACATGCATTCATTCAATCGCGACTCGATCTGTGACTCACTCCATCCTGCATATGAGGCCACACAGCGATCAAAAAATTGGCGAGTCGCAGTTAGGACCGGGCCGGTACGGGTAGGTTGCGAATCTAAAAATCCCAAATTCGCGCCAAAACTTTCCATCAGCGCCATGGCGGCGGTTTCCACCTTGATTTTTTTAGAACAAATATCCATAGCGGCCTCAACATTAACAGTCTCACGCCGGCCCAACTTATCTTCAATGTTTTGAAAACAGGCCCGGGCGTTACTTTGGGCCCTTGGAACAACACGATCCCGAATATTACCAGTGAGAGAGCGATAAAGTTCACGCTCCACCAAAATTAAGGCAACTTCTCGTCCCGCTCGAACTTTAAAGATTTCACCAAGCCGTTCCACCGCCCTTGGACCAGAGGCATTGGCACGAGCGATTTCTGTCCAAAGGCCATTCACCAAGAGGCGCGATTTCACCTGGCGTTGGGCCGCCCGGTTACCAGAAATTTCGGCCGGAGTGCCAGAAGTCACCGGAAAATATAATTCCAACGCATTATTCAGAGAAAGTTCGAAGATAGAATGAGTCGCACTATTGGTGGCCTTAACCGCACATTGTTCGAATTTTCGATCAAAATCACGGGCATCATCTTTTATTTTTCCCAGACATTTACGATATTCCTGAACAACTCCTCTGGTAATACTGGCACGGGTACTAGAACTGGATACATGTTCGCGCAAGCGTTCAGGTAGGGCCATTTCCATGATGAGGGGAGCGGCGGTCTTTTTTAGTTGCGCTTGCAGGCGTGCTTGAAGCGCTTCATCTCCTGCTGCAATTGCCGCTCGCATTTGGCCCTCCCATGCGGGTGTGACAACTTGTGTGATAATCTGATCGCTCAGGGCATTCTGTCTTTCCTCACGACCGGCCTCTCGACCAGGCAAATTGTCGGCGACTGACCATCGCAACGATTGTTTCACAATTTCAACGGTGGCATCGGCCGTGAAAGCATCGACCTGCGCCATGATATTGGCTTCACTATCCAGACCCTGAATGCGACCACTAAAATCGGCCTTTAAACGGGCCACCAACTCACGGCGACGAGATTCATCTGGCACTACGAGAAGGAGCTTTTGATTCATGGCCGCTTCGATAACTCGTGGGAGAATTTCCTTATAAAGCGAAACGGTACATCGGGCCTGGGCACCTTCAATCGCGGCACTCAAAGCATCAACCGTATCATAAGGCTTCAGTTCGGCAAAAAGACACTGCTTCATTTTTTGTCCCATCTCGGTAATCAAGGCAGGGTCGCGCAGTGATGCAATATTTTTCAAGTCAGGCCTTTCCCTCAGCGTTTTTAAATATTTGTACCTCACCATTTCAGGCGCCAACGCCATAAGCGCACGCGTAATACAGTTGGCATTGGAAAAATCATCGGTGGGAATTGTGCTGCCATCACGTCCGAGCGAAGTTAATAAGACTGCCCGGCGATCATCAAAGCACTTACGTAAATTATAACTATAAGGACGGGCCTCCATATTGCCCAGACCAACTTCACGCAAGGCCCAGTTGTAGGCCGGTGTATCTCCCCCCATTTCTGTGGCAAGATTGTCTTGCAAGATCAAAATAAACGATTCTCGGGTAGCAACGTTTTGGGCCATGGTGGTGCATTTCGCCGGATCAGGAACTCCCCTCTGAAGGGCCAAACAAGGTCTAAGCCCTTCAGTCAAAGTCAACTGGACAACTTGCTCACGCAGCGTGGAGTTGTCTCGCGTCGCCAGCACCAAAGCGGTATTACCGGCCACTTGTCTTTCAATGATCACCTCGGCCGTTTTCACTTTAGTAAGAGCAACACATTCACTGAGTTTCTGCTGAAATTGATCCACTTCCAAACTCTGCAAATGATGATGATTATATTGCCGGAAGTTTTCAGACTGAACAAAATAACCGGCCGAGGAGAGGCATTGGCGCATAGATCCTACAAGCAATTCGCGTCGGGCCACCCTGGCCGCAGGGTCCGGAATTAGAGGAGTCAGAAGATCATCAATACCTAACGTTGTGGCCTCATCTACTCCGTCCATGACGCCTTGAAAGAGGCAACTCATAATCGCATTATTGGCGTTAAAAGGCAGATCATCGTCTACGAAACCTCGTCGCACTGGCCTTCTCTCGCCAGGATTACGAACGGTACGCGCGCGCCTCCTGTTGGAGGCCAGTTCTTTGATATGCTGGTCATAGGGCCGAAAATAGTTACTTTGTGAACATTGATCAAAACGTTTTAAAGAATTCGCCAAGACTCCACGCTTTTGCTGGGTCGTCAGCGCCTGATCTCTCAGTCCTGCCTCAATGTGGAGTGTGAGTAACTCTCGGCCAACACGATAAGGGGCCGTGCGCGCAAATTTGGCAACACAAACATCAATCTCAGATGAAGAACTGGCCGCTCTCAAGCATTGCTCTAAATCACGGGTGGCACGAATGGCGACACCGTTGGCCATATCAGGGTGAGAACCTTCAGGTAATTTTTCTAAGGCAACTTTCCTGACCAGTTCAAACGCAAAGGCCATCGCCGCCCGTTTTTTAATTCCCTCTGTGCTAGAAAATGGAGCAAACCAGGGCAGCGGGGCATCACTGGCCACCCTATGGGCCAAAGCGCGTAATTCTTGATCGCTAAAAGTCTCGCGCATGGTTTCATTTTTTTTGGCCTCTTCATAGATGCTTTTCTCCACCATTTCCCGTTTAGTAGATCCCGAGACAAAAATATTCCAGATCAAGGTTCCAAAAATTCCATCTAAAACTCCCGTCACCAACTCAACGGGGGCCTGAGCAATGGCCTGCCCGACATCAAATTCGGGGTCTCGATCATTCGACAAGGAGATATGGCCATCTAACTCTTGAAAGAAGAGTAGCGACCAAACATAATTGCCGTTCGTGTGCCGTCGCCTGACTTCAAAATCATATGTTTTATATAATCCGCGAGCACAATCAGTGATTAGTGAAGCGGTAAAATTCCCACCCGACTCAGCATCAAAACTATTTTGTCCCGAGATGCGTACCAAAGTCGTCGTTTGGTTTTTAATCAACAACTGGCCATTTTCTTGTTCGACACGTAAGGGTAAAGGAGCACCGCTGTCTGATACAATGGCAAAACGTTTGAGTCGATGATCGTGAGTCAGAATCGCCCCCAGATAAAACGGAGGAGAACCACAGGCCGGTGTAAATCTTACCAAACGTTTGATATTGAAATCCTCACTGGGAGCTTCGAGACGCGAAACAATTTGCCGGGCCTGACCTGCCAAATCGAGAAGATTTCCAACCGGAATGGCAAAAATGAGCGCCTGACAATCTCGGGCATGGAGACGAAAATAAGTTTCGAGTGGCCAATTGAGTTCGATCCTTTGCATTTCCGTCTGGGCGCGGGCCAATTCCTCTGGAGTGTGAAGGGGATATTCTCTCCTCCAAACCAGGGTCTTGGGATTGAGCTGGGTATTTGTGGAAAACTTTTCAAGAATCAAAACACTGCGAGATGAATCGAGAGTGGCCTGATAGAGATTGCGATCTCCCGTAAAGTTATTCCATACCGAACCTACTTCTGTACGAGAGGCCACTACCCGAATTTCGGCCTGCAATTCGCATGCTAATGCCAGCCATATAATTATGCAAAATAATCGCACCCACGCCCCCATTAACTTTTCGGGTATCTGGCCATAAAAATGAGTGCTAATATGAAAGGAATTGTGGGGTTTTGTGAGAGCTATTTTAGTCTATTTTCTATCCATTTTGATCTCAGGTCTCATCTCCGGCGGCAGCCTAGTTGGCTGTAGTTTGTTTAAACGGGAGGTTGACTGGACAAGGTACAAGAACGATGTGAACTTCCATTTTGCCAAAATGCGCGAGGCAACTCTGGGAAGGGTATTGATCGGCCATTCTTTTTACCGGGATTCGAGAACCTATTTACGTTTCATAGGCGAGGAAACTGGTCAATTTAAGCGACAATGGAGCATGGTACCGCACGAATGGGGCGAGAAATTTGTTCGCAAAGTACAGGAAGCGGCACTCGATCAAGATACCTCAAAATCCGGCGAAATTTTGGCGCGCGAAAATTTTGTGGCCGATGTTAATCGCGCTTTGTTGACCTATATTGAGCAACTGCGGGAACTGGCCGACCCAAAGAGAGCGGCGGAAGAAAGGCCCCGCAGTCTCTTCTTCTTTTTTTAACCAAGATACGATCTGTCTACTTCACCCGTTCCACATTTACGCCCAAGGCCCGTAGCTTACCATCCAGATTTTCATAACCGCGATCGAGATGATAGACCCGCTGAATATCTGTGGTACCATGAGCGGCGATGGCGGCAATAATCAGCGCTGCTGAGGCCCGCAGATCAGTACACATCACCGGCGCACCAACCAGAGAAGCTGGCCCCTCGATAATGGCAGAATTTCCCTTCAACTCAATGCGGGCCCCAAGCCGCGCAAGTTCTGGCACATGCATAAAACGGTTTTCAAAAATATGCTCGGTAATAATTGATGTGCCTTTGATCTGAGTGCAGAGAGCAGTCAGTTGTGCTTGCACATCGGTCGGAAATCCTGGAAAAGGCGCGGTATCAATTTTAATGGCCTTGAGATCGGAGGGCATGACGTGAATCCAGTCGGGGCCACTTTCTATATTGGCCCCCGCATCTATCAACAGAGAAATTACACTTTCCAAGAAGACTGGATTAATTCCACGAATAAAAACATCACCTTCCCCCACAAGCGCGGCCATGAGATAGGTGGAAGCTTCAATGCGATCCCCGATCGCCATATAGGTCGTGGGCCGCAAAGTTTTCACACCCGTGATGCGGATGATTTTGCTCCCAAGACCAACTATTTTTGCGCCCATAGAAATGAGAAAATTCCCCAAATCATCTATTTCGGGCTCCAGCGCGGCATTTTCAATAACCGTCTCACCTTCGGCCAAGACTGCGGCCATCATCAAATTTTCCGTGGCGCCAACTGAAGGGAACGACAAAACCAACTTGGCACCCTTCAATCCCGAGGTCGTGGCCTCGACATATCCTCCAGTTAAATCTATCTTTGCACCCATCTTTTCCAAATTCACCAGATGAATATCAATCGGACGGGCCCCAATGGCACATCCCCCCGGAAGAGATACCTTGGCCTTTTTAAAGCGGGCCAAAAGTGGCCCCAAGACCAAAATGGAGGCGCGCATAGTTTTAACCAAATCATAGGTGGCCTCAAGACTGGAAATCTTGGCGGCATCGAAACATGTTTCGGGCCGGTCTTTACCACTGATTTTAACCCCTAAGTTTTCCAGTAACTTAAATGCCGTATCAATATCTCGTAGGCGAGGAATCTCGCGCAATTTGACCGCATGAGGAGTTAAGAGTACGGCGGTCAAAATTGGCAGATAAGCATTCTTGGCCTTAGAAATCTGGACCTCACCCAACAGTCGAGAAGGGCCGGTAATTCGCAATTTATCCACAGTTCCTCCTTAGGAGTCGCGCCTTAAAAAGACAAGACAAGAAAGCGTTCTCTCAGAGTATAATCTCTTTTTATCTCGGCCCGAAGTCCCAATTTACTGGCCATGCAGGCAAGTGCTCCTAAATGATTTTCATTCCCCTCTATCCAGGCCTCGCCCTCGGTAGACATTTGGTTTTGGATATGAGTAAAAAAGCGTCGATACCATTCTTCATATTCTTCATCTTTCAAAAAAAGCGCTAGAGAAGGTTCGTATCTTAAGACCTGGGGATGAACAGATTCTTTCTCACTTTCCTTGATGTAAGGCGGATTAGAAACAATGAGATTAAATTTCTTTTCAGAGGGAAAATCCCACTCCAAACAATCTCCGCAATGCCACTTGAGACTACAGTAGGGCGAGACGGCATAGCGAAGACGAGCACTATTCTGCTGGGCCAGGGCCAAACTGTGCGGCGAAATATCTACAGCGGTGATAGTGAGAGGGATCGTTCCCTGATAATTTATGGCAAGGGCCAGAGCGATGGCACCAGATCCCGTGCCTAAATCCACCACCTGCAGCGAAGTCTCACCTTGATTGACCATACGGTGCAAACGACTGATCGCACCCTCAACTAAAATTTCTGTTTCTTTTCTGGGGATCAGGACACGCCGATCTACCCGCAGAGGAAAATTATAAAAGAAGGCCTCTTCGGCCATATACTCCAATGGAATCCCCTTCTCCAATCCATCAAAAAACTGCTCCAGAGATGGGTTGGCCCCAGGAATATAGGCCTGTTGAAGATCAGAGTTAAAATAGTGCGCCAATTCTGATTGCATTCGATGAAGGGTTAGGCCCGGATAGCATTTTTGTAACTGGTCGCGATGTCTTTCATAAAAATAGCTTAGGTGCTGCTTTAGAGTTTCCAAAAGGCTTACTCTTCCTGCCCTTGCAAGATTTCAGCTTGATAATGGGCCATCAAGGCATCGGTGATTTGAGTCAACTCTCCCTCCATCACACGGTCAAGAGTGTATAGAGTAAAACCGATGCGATGATCCGTAAGTCGTCCTTGAGGATAATTGTAAGTCCTAATTCTTTCAGAGCGATCTCCTGTTCCAATCAAACTTCGGCGAGTGGCCGCTTCGGCAGCATCTTTTTCTCGTACCATGGAATCGTAAATTCTGGTGCGCAATATTTGTAATGCCTTGGCCTTATTTTTAATCTGGGATTTCTGATCCATATTGACCACCACTGTCCCGGTGGGAAGATGAGTGACCCGAACCGCCGAATCAGTGGTGTTTACGCTTTGACCACCGGCACCCGAAGCACGAAAGACCTCAATCTTAACTTCATTCATATTGAGAACGAATTCGACTTCTTCTGGCTCGGGCATCACCGCGACTGTAATGGTCGACGTGTGAATTCTTCCCTGGGCCTCAGTTTTAGGAACACGCTGAACACGGTGAACTCCCGATTCGAACTTAAGTTTGGAATAGACTTTATCACCGGTGACAGAAAAAATGATTTCTTTGTAACCTTGATCTCCTTCTGATACCGAAATAGCTTCAGAACGGAATCCTAAAGTCCTAAAATAGTTCTGATACATCCGATAGACATCCGCGACAAAAATAGAGGCCTCATCACCACCTGTTCCGGCCCGGATTTCCACAATCACGTTTTTCTCATCTAGAGGATCTTTGGGCAGTAATAAAATCTTTAAGCGTTGCTCAATTTCAGGTATTTTTTTTTCTAAAAGGACCAGTTCTTCTTTGGCCATCGCACGCAATTCTTCATCGCTTTCTTTTTTTAAGATTTCCTGGGCCTCACTCAGTTGTTTCTTGCTCGCTGTATATTCACGATAAGTCATAACCAGTTCTTCGATTTGCGCCCGCTCACTGGTAATGGCCCGATATTCCGTTTGTCTTTCATACAGCGTGGGATCGGCCATCTTTTCTGTGAGCTCTTCAAACCGCCTGGCCACTTTTTCTAGTTTGTCATAGATACTCATAGTATACTTTAGAGTTCGAGAAAATCTTTTAGCTTGAGGTTCGATTCGGAAAGATCAGTCAAATTATCAATTTCGATTTCATCGAGGGCCACAACACGCTGGGTGGCTTCTTTTAAATTATATTTTTCTTCCAAGAGTAACACGGCACGAATGGAAGCCAGGGCCACCTCTAATTGTTTTTCATCTGGCAAGCGTGTCGTGAGCTTTTGTAAAAGCCGACCGGGATAGGAAATGATCTGGCCGAAACGAGTTTTTCCATATTTCCCCATTAACTTAATAAATTCGTAAGCAATCCCGGCAATGGGAAAAGTGAGCAAGATTTTACAAATAATCGCCACGCCATGACCGGCAATAACAGGCAGCCCTTTACCGATTGGAAAAATCGCAAAAACAATACTAAATAAAATGATAGAGATAAAAAGTAAAAAAAATACAAAGGTGGTGCCACAACGAGGGTGAAAGGTAGGATATTTTTGAGCATTTTCTACCAAAAGACTCTCAGCAGCTTCAAAGGTTGAAATAGATTTGTGTTCGGCCCCATGATATTGGAAAACACGCCGCACATCAGGAAAAAGACCAATCAGCATGACATAGAGAAGAAAAATGCATGCTTTAATCACTCCATCAACCGCGTGGAACTCAAAACTTTGCAGGCCCCACGCTTGTCCAAATAAATTTTCAATCACTGCGGTAATTGCATGAGGCAAAAAAACAAATAAACCAATCCCAAAAATGAAGGATAAAGCGATCGAGATATAAGTACTCCAGGAAACTTTTTCTTGGCCCTTTCGTTTCTTCTCGTACTCTCCCATATCCATGCCTTTTTTTAAGGCATCTTTTTTTTGCTCCTCGGCCAGAGCAATATTGGCCGAGTAATTGAGAGAGACTATGCCATTGGCCATCGTTTCAATCAAAACGAGCACGCCACGAATGAAAGGTTTCTTCAAAAGAGGCACCTTATGGGTCAAACCGTACCACTGATCGCGCCGTAAACGGATTTTCCCTTCTGGCGTGCGTACAGCGACCACAAAAGCATGGGGCGATCGCATCATTACGCCCTCAATGACGGCTTGCCCACCTATCGCCGCATATTCCTTACGCTCCTTAAGCTCAGTCTGCATAATTATCCATTCATAGAGTTAAGGAATTCATCGTTGGTTTTGCTCTTGGTGATCCGACTGAGCATAAACTCCATGGCATCGATGGTGCTCATGGGATGGAGAACTCGCCGCAGAACCACAATTCGCTGCAGTTCCTTCTCATCCATCAAGAATTCTTCCTTCCGAGTCGAAGATTTATTGATATCAAGGCATGGGAAAATACGCTTTTCAAGCAACTTCCGGTCGAGCTGGATTTCAGAATTACCCGTACCCTTGAATTCCTCAAAGATAACCTCATCCATCCTTGAACCTGTGTCAATCAAACTGGTTGCGATGATGGTTAAGGAACCACCATGTTCAATATTTCTAGCGGCACCGAAGAAACGTTTCGGCCGATGAAGAGCATTGGAATCCACTCCACCTGAAAGAATTTTTCCAGAGGGGGGCACAACCGTATTATAAGCACGCGCCAAACGGGTAATTGAATCGAGCAGAATGACCACATGCTTACCAGCTTCGGTTAAACGCTTGGCCTTTTCCAAAACCATTTCGGCCACCTGAACGTGACGAGTCGCTGGTTCATCAAAGGTGGAAGAGACCACTTCGGCCTTCACGCCTCGTTTCATGTCTGTTACTTCTTCAGGACGCTCATCAATCAAGAGAACAATCAGTACAACTT
>CAYHRT010000114.1:0-12236 GCA_964359085.1 uncultured Bdellovibrio sp.
TTCTCGCGCTTGTCGCGCTTTAAATTCAAATTCCGCAACATCGGGACGTAATTTCTCCAGAGCTGGATTCGGGGTAAAATTGCGTGCAATCTGATCCCATTCACCATAGAGACCATCATGATCAAAGGACAATGGATAAGTGTCTTTTGACTTTGAAGGTGCCATTGGTGAGGGAGACAATTCATCTAATTGGTGCAGTTGTGGTCGGGCCTGCCTTATCTGTTCCCGCTTTTTATCTATGTCGCTCCTTAACAAATCCAAAACGTCGGGGGCCAAAGGCTGTGGCAATTTTTCACTCCGTAAATTGAAATCAAAGGCCTGGGTAATTTCTCGACAAAATTTTAAGGGCTTCCAATCGCCCAATCCCTCTTTCCATATGAGCGACTCAGGGCGGACTCGCCCTTCATGAAAGTGACGATATATTTCCTCGGCAGAAAAAGGGCCCTGATGGCCTGTTTGTTGCTGAATAAACCATTCTCGATCCGCCATGACACCTGTCACCTTGAAGCTGGCCGAAAGGCCCACTATTTTAGTCTAACGATTATTGTTGTTCTAGTCAAAGAACCCTATAATGGACACTTTTGTACCAAACCATACTCAACTCGAGCAAATTATGAATCAAGACACAGCAGCCGACTTCATCACTCGGGAATTGCACGCCCGAGACTCTCTCCGGCTTGGCCACAAATTTAAGTTGCCGCAAAATAATGGCGGGCCAGGAGTGCCAACGATCTTCCCTATCTTTACCTCCAGTTGTGATGAAGGTGTCGTCAGAAATGGTGGTCGAAGAGGTTCCTCATTTGGCCCTCAAGCCATTCTGAACTCTTTGAAAGGTTTTATTGCCCCACCTGGAAATTATTGCCTCCAAACAAACGAATTATGTTCAACTGTAGATGATTTTGAACTTAGTCAAGAGCGCTCTTACCAAAGCTGGATGGCACAGCTCCCTCAATGGAAAAAGGGCGCATCTATACTCGTGCATCTTGGAGGAGGTCATGATCATATTTACCCCCTGCTTAGGGCCTGTAACTCAATCCAGGGGAAATTAAGCATTTTTAATGTCGATGCACATACCGACACCAGGGTCGATTCCTGGCCTCATTCCGGAACTCCCTTTCGACAATTTGCAAAGGTTGCCACCAATCCCTTCACTTTGTACCAATATGGGCTGCATCCCTATTCAAACCCTCCTACAAATTTTACTCCCTTAGGCAAGGGACAGATGCAGCTGTGCTGGCGTACAGATACCGGTCTTGAACAGGTCGACCACTTCAAAAGATATTTTGATCAGTGTGACATTGCTATTTTTTCGCTGGATGCGGATGCGCTCGATTCGAGTGTGATGGAAGCTGTAAGCGCCGTCAATCCTGATGGCTTACAAAAGAGAGAACTCCGATGCATGCTTGATGCTTTTAAATTATCCACGGCCTCATTGAAAATTTTTGGGATTTATGAGTACAACCCGCTCTTTGATAACTTGTCACAAAAAGGTCAGCGTTACTTGGCGTCTATTCTCTATTATCTATTATTTTAACTGCTCACACTTCAGGCCATCTTCGACCGCTCGTGCGTCGTCTCTCACTGAGGTGTGGATAAACCACACCTCAGTCGCTCCTCCTGCTCACGGCCGAATCTGACCTAAATTGAGAGCAGTCAAGCAAGGGTGCGCGTAGTTCCCTATTATTTTAATATTCTAAAAAAATAAGGGCCGAAAATTTTCGGCCCTTATTCTCTACCCTTGTATAAAAACTATCTCTACTTATTCACGAACTCATTTACAATGGCGTTCATCTGCTCAGGACTTGTTCCGTTAGCTTGTGCAGCAACGGCCATCAAATCTTGAAAAGATTGTTTGTCGCCTTCGACCAATTTCTTATAGGCTTTCTCAGCGTCGTTGAGATTCACACCTAAAAGTTCTTTCGTGAAAGCATTAGCGTCCGCCTCAGTAAGGGCGCGCTTCTTGCCAGTCTTCTCCCACTCAGTTACTAGCTTGGCAACCTTGCCGGCACGTTCAACCGACAACCCGTAGTCTGATGCGAAAGCTTCGCCCAGTTTAGCTGCTTTATAAGAGGCCTTAAGAGCGGCAATCTTCTCTAGGTCTTTGAAAGCTTCGGCTGTCTGTTCGAAAATAAACTCTCCGGCATAACTTCCAAAGTAATCGTTGTAATAGGCTCCACCAACATAGAATACTTCGCCGTAATAATCGGTATAAGAGTCATAAACATAAACTTCTTGGAATTGAGCATTGGCGCTATATGTATACCAACTATCGCCTGTCTGATAATTGGCAATATCATACGCCACCCAACCAGTGTCGTTACTATACACAACCACAAAACCTTCGGTGGCAGTTTGTGAAGGATGTTTCACGAGATAGAATTGACTATCATATGAATACTGAGCGTTCAGCAAATCAATAAATGACTGCACACGATCCACAGGTGGATAATAAGTACCGGTATGGCAACCACTGAGGGCCAAACCTAAAAGCAAACCTAAAATCAACATAACGTTTTTCATAATTTTCTCCATTTTATTTCCGATATAAAAGAGTCTAGTGGACACTTTTTACGAAAAACAGGACAACATGGCAATTCAAAAACTCTTACCATTTCTCCATCAAGTTTTGCACAACCATGGCGTCAGTTTTCTGTGTTAACACCTCATAAGATAAGAGTTCATACTTTGTATAGTGCCAAAATGATACTGAGAAATTTTTACAAACTGACGTTTGCCCATCCCATGGAAATATGGGGAGTGTCTTTTTGTCACCGGCCCCCGGCTGAGATTTCAAACTCAGGTTTCAAATCTGGGGCAAAGTTTCGCTAGCAGAAATGGGTGCGGCCACAGGAGCAGTCTCAAATGATAGAGGCATAGATAGGGCCTCAAAATATTTTTGACCGCTTAAAAACCCGGTTAGCTTCATTTTGAAAAGTATCTGATTCACAGTCGATCGGGCATAAGGGCTTAAATGATGATGTCGAAAGGAAGAACTATAGCGCACAGGACTGGGAAGCAACATTCCCAAAAAAGCTCCTTCCTTGGCCGACAAATTTTTTGGCAGTTTCCTAAAATAATACTGGGAAGCTTGCTTAATCCCATAAATATTTGGTCCGAATTCAATGGCGTTTAAGTAGAGTTCAACAATCTTTGCTTTGGGTAATCGCGCATCGAGGTAAATGGCCATGATAAACTCACGAACCTTACGCCACACACTCCTTTCATTTGTTAGAAAAATATTTTTTGCTAACTGTTGAGTAATGGTCGAAGCCCCACGCAAGGGGCGACCGCGCCTATAATCATTAAAGACTTCCTCAAGTTGCTCAAAGTCGATGCCATTGTGGATATAGAATTTCATATCCTCACTCACCACAATGGCATGAACTGTTTCAAAACTTATCTCTTGCAAGGGGACGTAGTCGGCATGAATCTTTCTAACAATACTGACTTTTCGTGCCTGTAACTCCGGCGTAGACTTTCCTTTTCGTGGCGCCAATTGAGACGAAGTCTGTGCCGCCCCCCCTTGGGCCGGTATCAAATCAATTTTAACATAACCGCTGCGTAATTTTTCAATGCTCACGATGGGAATAAAGGCCAGAATGCCTGAAATAACCAAACAAAAAGCGAAAAAAACAATGACTCTAAAAAAATGCATATCAACTTAGGGAGCAAAATCTTTTTTAAGATTCTTTAAAACTTCCATTAAGTTTTGACAACTGAAAACATCACGTCCCAATTCGTAACGCCCTTGAATTATGTAACTTCTTAGGAGAGGAAGCCATAAAATATCACTAGTCTTATCGCCGATCATAAAGGATTGACGAAGATTGATTGGAACACGTTCGCCAACTTTCAAGGCCATGCCTGGAAAAGGTTTTCTCAAATGCGAATGCTTTCTCAGAGGGCCTTCCATTCCTTCATGGTGAAAAGGTGCCATTTCAAAAGCACCTATCGGTAAGCCTTTCTGGTCAAAATGCTGGGCCATCCAACGATGCATGACATGAGCATCTTCACTCGTATACATCCCACGTCCTATCCCTGATTGATTTGTCAAAACGGCAGTCTCAAAATCATTATCTTTCCCCCACATGAGCACTGGATAGATATCAGGAATAATTTCGCAATCCTCTATTTTATAAACATAAGTTTTATCGACATTGATCACCCCATCACGGTCTAAAAAAAGCATTCGCTTCCCTCCCGCGCAAGGAAAAATTCCTTGATAACGGGGCATTGGCACGAGATCACCGCCTATGGCTGAGATGGAACATCCGATGAAGGCCGAAGTTAAGGTTTTGGCAGGTAAAAAATATATTCCCTGAGCAAAAAAAGCATCGTAATACGAGGCATTGGTTGCCAATGGTTCCGGTGGACCGGGAAATTTCTTATACGTGTGAGGAATGGAGTCACCAGCGAAAGGCGCGGCTTGCGCCAACTCCCTATAACAATATATCTCTCCCGGGTGTGACAACTTCAATCCTATCAAATCATCAAGATTGTAATGAACGATTTCATCCGAAATGATCACCAGGAGTGAGAATGAGGCATTGAGCGTGACAAGCTCACGACTCCATTTCTCTTCATATTTCTCTTCACATTTCTTTTCACACATTGGCATTTCATGAATTGCATGCCCGAACTGTTTGATGAAATCTAAGGTATCCGTCGCTAATGTCGTCGATGTAACAATCTTAACCAAAGGCACTCCTGAAAAAATTTATCCTCTTTCAACACCCTGCTAGACGAAGACCTGAATATAATCTTAAGTGAAGCACCGGGGAAAAATCAATACACATGCGGGATTTGGCCCGAAGATCGATCATATTTCACCGAGCAATTCACTTTCAGACCAGGAACCGTAAATTTGTTCATGGGCTTCATGCGAATTTGTAATCGCCATGATTTGAGCATGATTTCAAAAGAGCTAATTGCTTGCTGCAAGGGGGCCATTTGCATTTCACTCAACTCCATTACAACATCTTCTTCGGTATGAATTTTGAAACTGTTTAGACCATACTGTTTTTTGCCATCAAAAGCTTGTTTCGAATCGACAAAAACAATCGCTTGAATCAAATTACGCGCGCCGAACCCAACAATCGGATACAATGAATCGCTAAAAAATCTTGGTGCTGTTTGTGACAATGCGGACATCCGGGTATAAAGCGATTGAATGGCGATTTGATAATATTGCAGAACCGATTCACGTGCCCTGGTCATTAATTGTCCAGGTAACTCGGGGAGTCCGGCCTCCAACCACTCGGGACCAAAATATCCCTTAAACTCATATCCGCCCGCCACAAGTCCAGTTTCCTCATATAAGTTTTGCCCCATCATATGATAGGCACGCTCCATATCCGAATTGAGTTCCTGTTGATATTTCACCGCCTCAGAAAAAGCAGCAAAATAGCGTGTCAAAAAAGTCTGCGCACCGCCACTCTTGGTGTTCACAAAGGAATTTGTCTTACATAATTTGAGTCCGATAAAAAAGTCTTCTGTCTGCCCCTGCGGATTTTTAGTGTGCACCACCAAATCACTTTCATGCAAATCTTTCTGACCACTCCCACCAGCAATTTTTCCTACGACCTCTACCCCCGTTAATTGCTCTGGCAAATGTTCTCTTATTGCTCTGGCCACTTGCTCCGCCACTCCAGGCATAAAAACAATCAACCCCAAATCATGATCCCTTAACCAAGACTCATAGAGCAAAAGCCGATTTGTTAAGTCGGGTGCTATTACACACAAACACTTAGGATGGCCTAAGTTACTTAAGCTCTCCGCCACAAGATATTCGAATAACGCTCCCTTAAATTCGTTGGTCAAGGCCTCGTTCTGAGCAATCGTGTCAAATTTCCAAATAGATTTTGAGGAGTCCATCTTCAGAAGAATTATCCCTGTTTTTACTTTACAGAAGAAGTTACAATGCCCTATAAATTTTCAAATCACAATAAGCGCAGCATGCTGACGGGTGACCATGAATGGATTTCCTCCGATCCTTGCAGAAATTAATAACCTTTCTAAAGATCAAATTACCTGGCTTCTCTATTCTGCAAAACGCTTCAAACTCGGGGTTGTGCCCGTGGGAAAATATCAAATAAGTGATACCCATCAACCTATTATCGCCACAAGCTTTTTAGAACATTCAACCCGAACCAAGCATAGTTTTGTTATCGCCATTCAAAAACTTGGCGCAATGTATATTGATTTTAACACTGAGACTTCGAGTCTCAAAAAAGGAGAATCCCTGGAAGAAACTCTCCTTACTTTACGCCATCAAGGTGTCGATCTCTGCATAATCCGCACCTCTGTTTCTCATCAATTTGACGAATTCAAAACTAATCCTCCCATCCGTATTATTAATGGCGGTGATGGTATCAATCAACACCCCTCTCAGGCCCTCCTAGACCTCATGACTTTCATTGATGATGGAGGAGAAATCCATGGTAAGACATTGGCGATCATTGGAGATTGTATCCACAGCCGTGTGGCCCATAGCCTGATGGAACTACTTCCTCAGTTTGGCTGTAAAATCATTCTTGCAGGCCCAGAAGAATGTTTACCCAAGCATCTGGACTCTCATCTCGACTCAGCGATGTTTCATCTCACCACTGATACGGAAGAAGCCATTATAAAAAGCCATTTCCTTTATCTTCTGCGAATTCAAAAAGAGCGCCACCTGGGCCCGGCGGCATATTACGATGGTTACTTGCATAAACATGGCGTTTCTTTATCACGCCTTGAGGAATTAATGGTGCGAGGGAAAATTTCAAAAATTCCACTCGCATATCACCCGGGGCCGGCCAATGTAGGGGTAGAATTAGATTATGCGTTGCTCAAGTCCCACTACTATCGAGCGCATACCCAAGTCACTAATTCAGTTTATATGCGAATGTCCATCATCAAGGCCATGTTGACGAATTTGGGCGACGTCATACCAAATACTGCCTAGAAAAGATAAGGAGAAGGTAATGCCGACAACCGTACTTCCTACACTCAACGATGTCGACTTTCTCCGTTCCCTCAAAAAATCCAGAATTTTTTTGCATTTTAGTGATGGGACAACTTTTAAGGGATTTATTAATAAGGACCCCAACGATCCGATGATCAAAAAGGGTATTTGGGGTGAAGCGGCCTTCACTACTGGGATGAGTGGCTACGAGGAAACCGCCACTGATCCCTCCTTCCTAGGCCAGCATATTATCTATACGACTGCCCATGTCGGGAATTACCCCTCAGAACCTCATGTCCGCCAATCGAAAAAGTGCCACGCCTCGGCCTTGATAGCGCGCAATTTTAGCTATAATGAATTTCTTGCTACCCACGATCTTCCCCTTGTTTCAGGCATCGATACGCGAGCACTCACCCGCTATATGACCAAGACCCGTGATCATCATTCTATTCTTTCTGCCGATCTCAAAACTCCTCCCCAGGAAGCTTTTTTAAATGCGTCCTTCACTTACAACGACCTCAAGCGTGTCTCTCAAGAATGCCCTCAAATCTTGCGTCCGGGCGAACACCCAATTGTGGTGATAAACTACGGTGTCAAAGATGCCATCTTAAGTGAACTCTACAAATTAAATTTTCCTCTCATTACTGTTCCCTATAACACCAGCGCTCAAGACATTTTGGCCTACCGTCCTGCCCTGGTTTTTCTAACCAATGGGCCGGGTGACCCTCGGGCCCATCAAGAACAAATCAAGGTTGTTGCAGAACTTTTAAAAACAGCAACTCCGATTCGCGGAATTTGCTTAGGCCATCAACTCATTACGCTCGGTCTAGGCGCGAAGATTATTAAATTGCCTTTTGGACAGCGTGGTGCCAATCATCCGGTGTTTGATCATATAACTGGTAAAATTATCATTACTAGCCAGAACCATGGATATGCCACCGATTATGATTCGCTCAAAAACCTGCCGTCTTCGGCAACTTCACCCTCCCCATTAATTACCCATACAAGTTTATTTGACCATTCAGTTGAAGGTCTGGCTTTGCCTTCAGGAAGAATTAAGAGTGTCCAATTTCATCCAGAAGCCAATCCTGGCCCTCGCGATGCCCAGGGCTTTTTCACAGAGATTAAAGATTATTTAAATGGTCGAACCGTCCCGGTACAAAAGGAAACTCTTCACCTCCTGCCGCAATATTATAAAAAGGGTGACCGACCTATTCCCTATAAAAAAATTCTTCTCATAGGAAGCGGCCCTATCAAAATTGGCCAAGCTTCAGAATTCGATTATTCAGGCACTCAAGCACTCAAGGCCCTAAGTGAGCTAGGTCTAGAAGTTGTCCTTTTAAATTCCAATCCGGCCACCATCATGACAGACCCCGAGATGTGTGGAAAAACGTATATTGAACCAATCACCAAAGAAACAGTTAAATTCATCATTCAAAAAGAAAAAGTCGATGCCATTATTTCTACGATGGGGGGACAAACGGCCCTCAATCTTTGTGTTGAATTAGAAGAAGAAAATTTTTTATGCGAACATCATGTCGCTCTTTTAGGCGCTGGGGTCAGTACTATTAAGCGAACGGAGGATCGAACACTCTTTGCTCAAGAGATGAAAAAGTTGGGATATAAAGCAGGCAAGCGCTTTATTGCTCATAATGAAGAAGAGGCCATCAAACTGGCACAAACAACCGCCGGTTTTCCGCTGATCATCCGCCGCGATTTTGCGCTTGGAGGGAGAGGTTCTGCTCTCACCTTTAATTTGGAAGAATTGCAAGAAGTGTTCACTACCGATATTAAGTTTCCGATTACACTTGAAAAATCTCTGGTAGGTTACAAAGAAATTGAAATGGAAGTCATGGTGGATTGTGAACAAAATGGAGTCATCATTTGTAGCATCGAAAATATCGATCCCTGCGGCGTTCACACGGGTGATTCGATTACCGTGGCACCGGCGCTAACCATTAGCGATCATTGCCTCCAAAACATGCGTGACATGAGTCTTCGAATTGCCAAATACATGGGAGTGGTTGCCGGAGGGGCCAATGTACAATTTGCCATACATCCCAATAATGAAGAAGATATTACAGTCATTGAGATGAATCCTCGCGTTTCGAGATCTTCGGCCTTGGCCTCCAAGGCCACAGGTTATCCCATTGCAAAAATTTCCGCCCAACTGGCCGTAGGCCTTACGCTTAAAGAAATTTTAAATGATATCACTGGTGTGTCACCTGTGGCCTTTGAACCCACGCTGGATTATGTAGCGGTAAAAATTCCTATTTTCCCCTTCAGTAAATTCCCAACGTCATCAACCATCCTTGGTCCTCAAATGCGCTCTGTGGGTGAAGTTTTGGCCTTGGGTGGAAGTTTTAATGAGGCCTTCCTCAAGGCCCTAAGATCCCTAGAAATGGGTTTAGAAATTCCAAGTTTGGCACAATTAAGCACTACTCCTTTGGATATTACACTCGAATATATTCGTGACCGCCTTAAGCATCCACACCAACTTTCACTCTTAACCGTACTTGAAGCACTTCGTTTAAAAATTTCTAAAGAAGAAATTGCCGACCTCTCCAAAATTTCACCATGGTTTATTAATCAGATGGCGGTGATTTATGAACGAGAAGAAGAGTTCAAAAAAATCGACAATCCTTTGAAAGATGTGGAGACCTTTCAACCATTCAAGGAAATTGGTTTTAGCGATAAATATTTAGCTTTCCTAAAGGACTTCCCGCAAAAAAAGATTCTCGAATATCGCATCAAAGAAAAAATTTCTCCGGCCTTCAAGGCGGTGGATACTTGTGCCGGGGAATTTTCCGCAGAAACACCTTATTTTTACAGCACCTATACTCAACATGATGAAGCTATACCCTTATCATCCCATGGACGCTCAGTGCTCGTCATGGGCTCTGGCCCCAATCGCATTGGCCAGGGGATTGAGTTTGACTATTCTTGTGTTAAGGCCTGCCAGCGCTTAAAAAATCATGGCATCCAAAGCATTATGGCGAACTCCAATCCCGAAACAGTTTCGACAGACTATGATAGCTCAAACCGCCTCTATATCACGCCTCTGTTCACAGAGGACCTCTGCGATATCTTCCGACATGAAAATCCCGAAGGCATTATTGCTTCTTTTGCCGGGCAGACTGGAATTAAAATACGGGAACATTTTGAACGTGGTTTTCGGCGCGATTTAATGACTTTTAATTTTCTTGGCCCATCTTATGATGCCGTCGACATCACTGAGAATCGAGAGCGTTTTAATAAGCTCACAGAATCTGTCGATCTCGCTCGTACCAAGAGCATGCTGGTAAAAGGCCATAAAAATTTGCTCAATGCCATGACGGAAATAGGACTTCCCGTCATCATCCGCCCAAGTTATGTGATCGGCGGTGAATCTATGTATATTTTTAATCATCACGAGGATATCAATCATCTCCCCCCGCAAATCAAGGAACAATTAAAGCTATCCACCTCCGAATTCTTGGTTGAAACCTATCTGCGTAATGCCATTGAATACGATGTGGATTTAGTACGCGACAAGGCCGGCAATGTGATTTTTACCGTGTGCGAACACATTGAACATGCAGGAGTTCATAGCGGGGATTCAGGAATGTTCGCCCCTCCCCTCGTTCTCACCCAACGCCCCTATAAAAAGTTAATGGCGATTACAAAAAAATTGGCGAATGATTTAGATATTGTAGGCCCTATTAATTTCCAATTTGCCATTATAGAAAATGACATCTACTGCATCGAGGCAAATCCCCGAGGATCACGCACTTTACCATTTTTATCCAAGGCCTATAACTTGAACATTCCCGCGCTGGCGACAGATGCCATGTTAGGGCTGAATATTACCCCTTTTGAAAGAGAGTCATTTCCCTATTTTAGCGTCAAACAATCGACTTTCCCCTTTGATCGCTTCATTCAAGACAACATCATCTTAGGCCCCAAAATGCGCTCGACGGGCGAAACAATGGGGATTGATGCCGACAAGGATCACGCAGTTTTAAAATCCTATTTGGGCAACTACCCCAAACTTTTTGGCCCAGGAAAAATTTTGATTTCTCTGGCCGATCCACAAAAACCCGTTATCCTTCCCTATCTTCGCTCCCTTCTAAAACAGGGATATCAGTTCATGGCCACTCAAGGCTCTTGTGATTATATTAAAAAACAGGGAATCCCCTGCACTCTTGTGGCCAAAATTGGAACAGGTGAAAACAGTAATAGCAAGCCAACTATTTTAGAGGCCATGAAAGACGACCAGCTCAAAATGGTTCTCAATACTCCGGCGAATCTTGGTCAATCGAAATCAGATGGTGAGGTCATTCGCAACACGGCAATTCTCTACGGAGTACCCTGCTTCACAAGGGCGGAAAATATTCGTGCCATTGTTGAAGCCATATTAACCACTGACCATTATCCACTGCCTCGGGCCTTGCAAGATTTGTACAAGGAGCTTTAATGACTTTTAATACGCCTTCCTGTTCTGCTCTAGATCGTACTTTTGTGGCATTAGACAATATGTCCTTAGAGCAAGTCCGTATTTTATTAAAGAACAACCCTGAGATTGTTAATATCAAAATTGGCCTAGAGCTTTTTTTGGCCCATGGCCCACAAATCGTGCACATTCTACGAACAGAATTCAAACTTCTTCAAAAAATCTTTCTTGATCTCAAGCTCCACGATATTCCGCAAACGGTTAAAAAAGCCATTTTAGCACTTGATAAAATGCCGGTGGATTTTTTAACAATCCATCTCACTGGAGGCAAGGAAATGCTGCAAGCGGCGTTAGAGGCCCAGCAAGCAGCTTTAAAAAATACTAAACTTCTTGGTGTAAGCTTTCTCACATCTCTGGACCAGCAAAATTTTTTGGAGCTATGGGGAATAAAAGCAAATGATATTCCTCTCGCATTCCAACGTCTCTTCTCTTTGGCCTTGGATATCGCCATCCAAGGCCTCATTCTTTCTCCTCTCGAACTGCCGCAAATTATCGCTCTAGAAAAAAGTGTAGGTCGAAGAATGATAAAAGTAACACCGGGAATACGTTTTCGTGAAGATCAACAGAACCATAAAACGCACGATCAAAAACGCATTGCAACTTTTGAGGAGGCCTTCACGGCAGGAGCAGACTACGTGGTCATTGGGCGATCACTCATCGAGAGTCCTGATCTTAAAATGCGGCTGAAGACCCTTGCCTCCTATCCGATCTCAACTTGATAAGTAACTGCTCACACTTCAGACCATCTTTGACCGCTCCTGCGTCGTCCCTCCCTGCGGCGTGGATAAACCACGCCTC
>CAYHRT010000115.1:0-12216 GCA_964359085.1 uncultured Bdellovibrio sp.
CAATTCTGGCCCGAAGTATTTCCAAAGTTGATTTTGGTCCCTATGCCCTTTATTCCACCTTGTTAGGTGTGGGAGGTGTGCTCATCATTCCCGGGCTTAATGCTGTCATTAACAAAGCTACTCTTCTGAGACAGCTCAAATTTATCGGCACTGGGATTAAAAAATCCCTGAGACAGGCGGTGTTTTTCTCGGTTTTGATTTTGATCGGTGTGCTGACTTACAACTCTCTTGCCGAACTTCACCACAATACTTTGATTTGTATCTGTGCTGCCGCTCTCACACTGCCCATAATGGCAGTAGAAAGGGCCGAAATAATCCTCATGGGCCTGAATAAGTTCAGAAAACTTGCTGTCTTTAAGTTCTGTAATGCCGTGGCCAAATTTCTTCTGGTGGGTGGAGTTGCTTATCTGACCCAGAGCTTATGGAAGATTTTCGCAGCATTGTTAATTTATCTCTCCTTCACAGCGGTCTTCGGCTTTATTCTGTATCGTCGTGACTTAAGGACAATGAAAAGTAGTGATGACTACCCAATCGAAAAATTGGAAAAAGAGGCCGGCCAGATCAGCCTACTGAACATTTGCCAGCAAGTGATGTCCGCAGTCAGTAGAGTGATACTTTATCAGATCACTCCTGCCTCCTTGGCGACCTATCATACCGGCTCCAACGTGCTAACTCGTCTGAAGGACTATATTAAATTGATCTGTACTGTGCCTTTGCAGTTCTGGCTTAAGAAGGGAAAACAGCATTTCCATTCCCAGGTAAACCGCTTCTCAATAATCTTCATGCTGCCGGCGATCCTGATGAGCTGTCTGATGGCACTGACCGCACCATACTACATTCCATTGCTTTTTGGTGATAAGTACGTTGATGCTGTTCTTATCATCCAAATTCTCTCTTTTAGCATTATTCCAAAAGTAGGTGGATATGTCTTGGAGTCCAGGGAGATAGTTCTGGAAGATACTCGCTTCTATCAGAAAATCAGTTTCATTCAACTCTTGCTAGGTGTGCTTTTCATGATTCCCTTAGTGTATTTCTATCAAGCGGTTGGACTGGCGATAAATAATCTCATCTGGAGTTTTTTCGAGCTAATTGTTTATGCCATTCGCTTTCGAAGGCATGGTAAAAAATTAGTATGAAGTTTTGCTCTTGATAATGGAGTTAGCGGGAATGTTGTCTTTGATAAATATTCCGGCAGAGATGATGGAATTTTCGTGAATGGTAATGCCTTCCTTGATGACTGCTTGGCTTCCCACGAAGGAGCCCGCCCCAAGAGTGACGTTGCCATTGATAATAGCGCCAGTTGAGATATGACAAAAATCGTGAACTAGGCAGTCGTGTTCCACGATGGCGTTGGTATTGATGATGCAAAAGGAATTAATTGTTGCTCCCGCATTGATTGTGGCATGGTGAAGCACGATTGTTCCTGGGCCGATGGAGGAATGTCGAGAAACATAGGCCCTTGGTGAAATAATGACGGGAAAATTAACAGAAAAAGGCTTCAACTTATTTATTGTTTGTTGACGGAGAATCGGAGACTTAATCTGACCCATAGTGAGTAAAACATTTTTTGTGATGGATAATAATTTCTCAATATCATCATCTGTTCCAATAATGGGATATCCAAGAACTTTTTGGCCTACTTTACTTTCGACATCAATGATTCCTGCAATTTCATACTTTCCTTCACATTCAATGACATCGATACAAGATTTGCAGTGCCCGCCACCACCAATCAGAAGGATTTTTTCTTTATGCATGCTTTCAGGCCCTTTTTTAAGTGTTATGATAAAGATAAGTTTATACCTTATGTGAAGGCCCAGTAAATGAATGCAAGCTTTGAGCTGGAATATGTGGATTGTCCCTTATGCGGACGTCATGAGTCTGCTCTTTTTATGGAGCATGTGAAGGAACTCTATAATAACCTTGATCACTTTTTTGACTTGCGCAAATGTGACCATTGTGGATTTGTTTTTACCAATCCTCGACCTACAGAACAAACTTGCGGGTATTTTTACCCTGATACAGCGGGATACTATACTCCTGTGGTATCCGAAGTGGATGCTGCATTCCTAGACAACAGCTTTTGGGGAAATTTAAAACGCTGTCTACTGGTGCGAGATTTTGCATATGTTGCTTTTTCAGCAGACTTTAATATCATTCAGCGATGCATATGTTTTCTAACCAGGAAATCGTTGCATGTTCAGCACATTCCACATTTCATCCCTGCGGGAAAATTGCTGGATATTGGCTGTTCATGGGGAAGATATCTCAAAATGATGTCCGACCTGGGTTGGGATGTTTTTGGAGTTGAGACCAATGAAAAGGCGTTGCAGTTTGCAAGAGAAGGCCTGAAATTAAATAATGTTCACAGAGGTAGTTTAGCCGAGCAGCATTTTCCCGCCAATTATTTTGATGTAGTTCATGCAAGTATGGTGCTAGAGCATTTATATGATCCCAAAGGTGCAATTCTTGAAATTCGTCGTATCTTGAAACCAAACGGCCAATTTATCTTTTCTGTTCCTAATATCGAAGGATTTGAAATGGCCATGCACAAACACTACGCATATACCATTCAAGTACCTCAACATGTCAGTCATTTCTCTGCTCGAATTCTGCGTGAACTTTTAACAAAAAGTGGCTTTGAGAACATTCGAATTGATTTTCAGTATGTGGATCGGGATTTGGTTGCACCATTTGCTCTCTATCACCCCATTTGGCACAAAATTTTGACTTTTCCGATTGTCCGAAAGAGCGTATTGAAGGTATTGATGATGATGGCCGGAATATTAGGGAAGACCAGCCGAATGAGTATCCGTGCGAGAAAGAAAAATGTCGAATAACAAAATTGCTTTGCGCATGGATGATATTGGTGCCAGTTCAAAAATTCATGAAATCTATTCCAAGAGATGGAAGGGATTGGGCAATATTTTATTTTTAAAATATTTAAAGGGAATCAGTGCATGGGGGCCTTATCAAGAGCTTGGTTCCAAGGCGTGGGAGAAAGTTTTTGCGCTTTTGGAAGGTCACCATGCCAAATTAACTGTTGGTATTACCGCTTGTTGGGTCGAGTATGATGGCACTCTGATTCCTTTTAACAAAAAATTTCCGGATCAAACAAAGTTACTGGTGCAAGCGGAAAAAGCAGGATTGATTCGGGTTGCATGCCATGGGTTGACTCACTGTGTCCTCGAAGATAAAAAATTTCGTCCGCGTTTATTTACCTCGAATCGTCAATATCACCGAGAATTTTGGGATTGGCTCCCCTATGAGATTCATAATGAACATCTCAAACGTGCCCAGGAAATCCTGGCCACAATTTTTCAAAAGAATGTAGAGTTATTGGTACCGCCGGGAAATGTTTTTTGCGAGCATACTTTGAAGGCGGCCCAGGCCAATGGCATCAAATATCTCAATTGTCAGACGGAAGCGAAAAAGTTTGAGCAAATTACCATTCTTTCTAATGAAAATGTGCTTCCCTTCCATGATCGAGAAGTCATGATTTACGGAGTAGGGTGGTTAGAAGACCTTCTGGTGCGGTATAGTGGAAAGCAATTCTGTTTTGTGGAAGAATTGATTTGAAATTTATATCCATGCGACGACATTTTCTGGATGAGTTATTGAAGCGTGATTGTCCGCGTTTCACCGGAAAGATTTTAGATTTAGGCGGTATGAAGCTCAATCGGAGAGGGAGCTTTCAAATTCCAGAAAATTTATTTGCCGACTGGGTATGCCTCAATAGCGATCCCAGTACGAATCCCGACATCATAGCAATACTCCCAAATATTCCCCTAGAAGATGAAATGATTGATACCGTGATCATGACTGAAGTGATTGAATATATCCACGATTCCCATAAGCTCATGGCAGAGATACATCGAGTTTTAAAAAAAGACGGCAAGCTCTTCTTAAGTGCGCCGTTTCTTCATCCGCTTCATGGAGACCCCGAGAGTGATTACTATCGTTATACAGAAACATTTTTTAAACTTCTTTTACAGGAAAAGTTTAAGATTGTTGCGATAGAACGAATGGGCGGAGTTTTCGCAGTTATTTATGACCTCATTCGCGAATTTCTATCCAAGACGGTCTTGTTGGCAAAAATCCATCGTGTGATGTGGAAGCTCTGGTTATTGTGCGACAAATGTGCGAATAAGAATAACCGCTCTATCCATACTGGTTTTTGGCTTTCTCTTAAGAAAATATAGATTACATTGGGTTTTTAAGTTAATATCCAGCGACCGAGTAGGGTTTTGGAGCCTAAGCATGGATTTGTTAAACGCGAAGCATTACGAAGGTGGTAACCGCTTCGACAATATCTTAATTGATATTTCCAGTTCATATCAGATTCAGGATCGCTGGTTGCCCACCGTCAGCAAGAGGCCGTCGAAACGAAATTTTATATGTAATTATTTTTCTTTATTCTGTTTCGTTTTATTAAAGCGCTTATCACTCTACGAGCCACTTGTGTCCTCAGGTTTTGTAAAGAAATGGTTTAGCGAATTTCATGCATACTGGAATCAGGTATTAGGAGGACACCCTATCACCGTTTCAGATTTTAATAATCTTTATTTTCATTATCGTGTTAAGAATCAGAATGAAGGTGATTTGAGTTGGAAAAATCCACAACAGCACGTAACCAATTGGCAGACCCCCCATAATATCGGGTTATTATTTCATTATGTCAGTAAATGTGCCCGCTCGCCCTTTCGCTCAAAGTTGTTATTCAAATATTTAAAAAAGAACATGCGTGTTTTGGAGTACGGCTGTTCCTTGGCCCCCATGTATCGAACCTATCGCGACTTTTTAAATCATCGTGTCGCCAAATGGGTTTTGGCCGATATTCCCAACTATCCTTTTCATTTTTCTCGCTATGCATACTCACAAGAAAGCGACGTTACACTCGTGACGATTACCAGCGAAAAATTTGATAACCCTTTAAAGGAAGTCGAGGGCCTGTTTGATTTTATTATTATCCAGGAAGTCTTCGAGCACTTAGATCGTCCCTTGTTTATCGCAAAATATTTATTAGAGCGATTACGCCCTGGCGGCCTGTTTCTCTTTGACTATGTGAACTCAGAGGGCAAGGGGTTAGACACCACAGGTGGCATGCAAGACAGAGATGAAACCCTCAGATATTTGGAATCTAATTTACGGATAGTTGAAGGGGCATTTTCTGTATCCAGTAAATCAATTTCAACCTGCCTTGGAATTAAGAAATGAATTCTCAAAAAAGAAAGACAGTATGTGTAATGGGGATGGGCTTTGTCGGCATGGCTTCCGCTATTGCTGTGGCCTCTTGTCGAGATCGTAAGGGATTTCCCCTTTATGATGTGGTAGGAGTCGAGTTGCCCACACCCAAAGGGCTGGCCATCATAGATGCTTTGGCTCAGGGAAAATTGCCTTTTGAAAATAACGATGATCTCTTAAAAAGTGCCTTTCATGAGGCCTTGGACGTAAAAAATCTAAGGGTCACAGCAGACCCTGAAATTTATAATAAAGCTGATATTGTCCTCATGGCAATTCATCTTGATGTCGATGCCATTGAAGTCTCACCCACGGTCAATTTTAACGGTATTAAAAACGCTGCGAGAATGCTTGGCCAGTCTTTGAAGGCCGGAGCATTGGTTATTGTGGAAACCACAGTGCCTCCGGGCACCTGTGAGAAAATTATTTTGCCTGAGTTAAAGCATGCATTGAGACAGAGGGGAATGCCGGAGAATGCAATTCGTCTTGCCCACTCTTATGAGCGGGTGATGCCAGGCAAAGATTATCTGAATTCTATAAAAAATTTCTGGAGAGTCTACGCTGGTGTTACCAATGAGGCCGCGGAAGCTTGCGAAGAATTTTTAAAAACCGTCATCAATGTCGATAAATTTCCCATGACCCGACTGAACTCTGTGACGGCGTCTGAAATCGGCAAGGTTTTGGAAAATAGCTATCGTGCTACCAATATCGCCTTTATTGAAGAATGGAGTCGGTTTGCAGAAAAGATTGGGGTAGATATCTTCCAAGTGATTGATGCCATTCGCGTCCGCCCCACCCATAGCAATATTCGCCAACCGGGTTTTGGTGTAGGCGGATACTGTCTCACTAAAGATCCCTTATTGGCTGAAATTTCGGCCCATACTGTTTTTAACTTACCGGATATAAAGTTTGATTTTTGCAAAAAGGCCGTTGAAGTAAATAGAAATATGCCTCTGGTAACTCTGGCCAAAGTCAAACAATTATTGGGCGGAAGTATCGCAGGGAAAAAGATTCTTCTTCTCGGTGTGAGTTACCGTTCTGATGTTGCTGATACAAGATTTTCACCTTCTGAAACCTTTACCAAGGCGGCCATAAACGCTGGGGCCACCGTGATCTTGCACGATCCATTAGTGAATGAAATTATTTTGGGTCTGGAAGTTCATAAAAAATTACCTTATGACGAAAAAATCGATGCCCTTGTCTTGGCCGTGGCCCATGAAGAATACAGGATGCTGGATTTCTCAACATGGCAGACGAATCCGCGACCTATTATTTTTGATGCCAATCGCGTCTTGTCGGATCTGCAATTGGCGCATGTTAAAGAACTCGGTTTTGTGGTGTCCTGCATAGGGAGAGGATAATGTAATGAAGAAAATACTTGTCACCGGTGGCGCAGGGTTTATTGGTCTCCATCTAGCGAAATATTTGGCGGCGAGAGACTATGAATTGCATCTGGTTGATAATTTTTCTCGTGGTGTGGACGATGAGGATTTGGCAAATTTTCTCAAATTGAAAAATGTGAAAATGATTCGTGGAAATCTTCTTGAGCGGGATTTTTTGAAAACACTTACCGATGATTATCAGTTCATCTTTCATTTTGCGGCGATCATTGGGGTGGCCAATGTCTTAAAAGAGCCTTATAGGGTTTTAACCGAAAATGTGGCGCTCTTGGAAAATATCATTCAGTTTGCACGCAAGCAACCTTTGCTGCGAAGACTATTTTTCACCTCGACCAGTGAGGTCTACGCCGGTGCCCTGGCCAATTTTCAACTTACGATTCCTACGCCTGAGTCGGCCCCGCTGGCCTTGACGGAACTATCACACCCACGCACCTCATATATGCTCTCAAAAATTTATGGGGAAGCCATGTGTCAGCATAGTGGACTACCTTATACGGTGGTTCGACCCCATAATATCTATGGGCCGAGAATGGGCATGAACCATGTCATACCGGAGTTGCTCAAGAAAGGTTTATCCTTAGAATCTGGTGTGCCCCTCGATGTTTTTTCTGCAGATCACAGAAGAAGTTTTTGTTATATTGAGGATGCCGTGCTGCAATTAGATGCCATGATGAAAAGTTCATCTTGTGAGAATAAGGTTCTTAATTTGGGCAAGCAGGGTCCAGAAATCACCATGGAAGAAGTCGCCAGAACTGTGCTCAAAGTTTTGGGTAAAAACAATTCGTTAAAACCGCTGGAAGCAACCGCTGGCTCGCCAGCTCGTCGTGCCCCCGATATGTCATTAACCAAATCATTGATTGGCTTTGAAGCAAAAGTTGAACTGTTTGATGGCGTGGCCCAAACTTATGATTGGTACAAAAAAAACATTTTTTCAAAATAGGTGGGCCCATTGATTTCTTGTAACTGCACACACTCCTTAACTGCTCTCAATTTAGGCCAGATTTGGCCGCGAGAAGGAGGAGCGACCGAGGCGTGGTTTACCCACGCCGCAGGGAGGGACGACGCGGGAGCGGTCAAAGATGGCTTAAAGTGGGAGCAGTTATGATTCCTTTAGCAATTCCAAATCTGGCAGGTCGAGAGGCACAGTATCTTCAAGAATGTGTCACCACTAATTTTGTCTCTTCAGTCGGTCCCTTTGTGGACAGATTTGAAAAGGAGTTGGCGCAAAAAGTCGGTGCCAATTTTGCTGTCTCTACCTCATCTGGAACGACGGCCTTGCATTTGGCCTTAACCGTCCTCGGTGTTCGTCATAATGATTTAGTCATTCTGCCCTCCTTTACCTTTATCGCGAGTGCCAACTCGATTTCGCATTGTGGTGCCATGCCATGGCTTTTTGATGTTGATGAAGACAGTTGGACAATTTCGGTGGCCCAACTTGAACGGGTGCTGGAAGAAAAAACTAAAATCGAATCAGGTCGGGTTATTCACAAAGTAACAGGGCAGAGGGTGGCCGCCATCATGCCTGTTTACACTCTGGGGACGGCACCTGAGATGAGTGCCATTCGCAAAGTCGCCGATAAATATAGACTGCCGGTGATTGCCGATGCTGCCGCTGCTCTAGGAGCAACTTATCATCACGAGCAACTTGGTGGTCTGGCAGATTTGACGGCCTTCAGTTTTAATGGAAATAAAATCATCACCTCGGGCGGAGGCGGGATGATTGTCGGCAATGATGAAGCCCTCATGAAACGTGCGAAGCATCTTTGCACAACCGCAAGAGTAAGTGAGGACTATTTACATGATGAAGTTGGGTTCAACTATCGAATGACCAATGTCGGCGCCGCTCTGGGCTGCGCTCAGTTGGAACTTTTAGACAAATTTTTAAATAAAAAAAGAGAGATTGCCGGGAAATATCGCGCAGCTTTCTTGAACCTTAATGATGTATGTTATTTTCCGATGCCAGCATGGTCGGAGAGCGCGTGTTGGTTTTCCGGTGTGGTCCTGGGAAAAAAATGGGAAATTAAAAAAGTTTGTGAGCAACTTAAAGTAAAGGGCATTGCCGCCCGACCATTTTGGATGCCGATACATCTACAACCTCCCTATGCGCATGCTTTGAGGGAATCTTTGTCAACCACTGAATCTTTTTGGCGGGGAATTTTGACTTTGCCTTGCTCCACCTCTCTCACCGAAAAAGATCAAGATTATGTCATCCATACGCTGCAAAATATTCTGCAAAATATTCCGAGCGAGACATGAAACCAAATTGCACCATAATTGCAGAGGCAGGAGTTAATCATAACGGCGATCTAGGGCTTGCCAAAAAACTCATTGATGTTGCCGCCGTCGCCAGAGCGGATATTGTCAAGTTCCAAACTTTTAAAACAGAAAATTTGGTGTCTCGCTTGGCCCCCAAGGCCAAGTACCAGCAGACTAATACAGGTGGCCGTGGAGATCAATTCTCCATGCTGAAGTCATTAGAATTGTCGGACGCCCAACACTGGGAACTTGTAAAATATTGCAAGCAAAAAAAGATTGAATTTTTATCCACCGCTTTCGATCAAACAAGTTTAGATTTTTTATTTCACGAATTAAAGCTTACAAAGTTCAAAATTCCTTCTGGAGAATTGACCAATGCGCCTCTTCTGATAGAGTTCGGGCGCACTCACGGTAAGATAATTTTATCCACAGGCATGGCCGAGATTGAAGAAATCCGACTTGCTCTTGGAATTTTGGCCTTTGGCTTTTTAAATTTCCATACACTCACTCCCACGGCCGAGGATTTTTTGGCGGCCTTCAGGTCAATTGATGGACAGAAATATATTCAGGAGCATGTCACATTATTACATTGCACGACTGAGTACCCTGCCCCCTTTGCTGAAGTAAACTTAAATGCCATGAAGACCATGGGAGAAATGTTTAAATTACCCTACGGTTACTCCGATCATACCGAAGGATTGGCGGTACCTGTCGCTGCCGTTGCCATGGGTGCAGTGATAGTGGAAAAACACTTTACGACAGATAAAAGTTTGCCTGGACCCGATCATAGGGCTTCGCTCACGCCGACTGAATTAAGTGAGATGGTGAAGTTTATACGACAGGTGGAGACTGCGTTAGGCAGTCGTGAGAAGCACCCCTCTTGCAGCGAAATTGTCAATCGAGCAGTGGCCAGAAAAAGCTTGGTGGCCAAATCGGAAATTAAGCAAGGCGAAGTTTTTTCGAAAGACAATATTGAGGTGAAAAGGCCTGGTAGTGGACTCTCTCCCATCTATTACTGGCAGATACTAGGTAAAAAAAGCTCCCGTGATTACGCCAAAGATGAACTCTTGGAAATGGGCGAAAATAAATGAAGACGGTGGGTCTTGTTACAGTGGCGCGTTCGGATTTCGGAATTTATCGTTCCATCCTAAAGGCATTATCTTCTTCTTCCACTTTGACCTGTAAACTTATTGTGACTGGGATGCATTTGGAAAACAAAGCGGGCAATAGTTTGCAGGAAATTATCGATGCTGGATACAAACCCGACTTCCAGGTAAAACTTACCTATGACAGCGATACTCCGGCCGGAATTGTGCACACCATGAGTGCTGGCCTTAAGGGATTTGCTGATCTCTTTACCAACTTCCGTCCAGATGTTTTGCTGGTATTGGGTGATCGCTTTGAGATGATGTCTGCAGTTCTGGCCTCACTGCCTTTTAGTATCCCTGTGGCCCATTTGCATGGCGGTGAATCTTCCGAAGGAAATTTTGATGAGGCCATCAGACATTCGATTACTAAAATGTCGCATCTTCATTTTCCCAGCACTGAATCATACCAGCAAAGAATTATCAAAATGGGAGAGGAGCCCTGGAGAGTCCATTTAACTGGTGCGCCGGCCTTGGATGATCTGGCAACCTTTCCCTACCTGGCAAAAGATGATTTAGAAAAGCAGCTAGGTCTAGATTTAAATCTCCCAACTATTCTTGCGACATATCACCCTGTGACGTTTGAATTTGAAGATACGGGTTATTACATCAAAGAGTTTTTGACGGCCATTGAACAACTGGGGATTCAAACGCTCTTTACCTATCCGAATGCCGATACTCATGGTTCGCTTATTATTCAAGCGATTGAGGATTTCAAGAAAATGCATCGATTTGTGCATATTGTGCCCAATCTAGGCGGGAAGCGTTATTTTTCTCTTCTGCGTCATATTACGGCCCTCGCGGGTAATTCAAGTAGTGGGATTATCGAGGCCGCAAGTTTTGGGGTACCTGTCGTTAATGTGGGAAACAGACAAATGGGTAGAGTTCACGGTCAGAATGTAATCGATGTCAAGTACGACTATAGTTCGATTAAGAAAGGTCTGGAGCTTGCTCTAAGTGACAATTTTCGGGTGAAAGTGAAAGGAATGAAAAATCCTTACTCGGTGGGCCATGCGGCCACAAAGGTCGTAGAGGTCTTGCAATCAACAGTATATAATCGCGCTCTTGTAGAAAAAAAATTTTATGATTCGTGATGAACATTTAAAAATACTTTGTATTAAAGCGTCCGACACGCTTCTCGATGCGCTGAAGGCCATTACGGTTGGTGTCTCAAGAATTGCCCTGATAACCAATGAAAGTGGAATTTTGGAAGGAATTTTAGTAGATGGTGATATCCGCAAGGCGCTGATCAAGGGTGCACAGCTTAGCTCGCCCGTGGGCGAACACATGAATCGCAATTATTTTAGCGTAGAACCCCACGTCGACAGAATTACGGTGCTGGAATATATGAAGGCACGTTTTATGAGTCAGGTTCCCATTGTGGATGAAAAACGTAAACTTTGCGGGGTCCATCTCATTCACGAAATCTTAGGCCGCCAGAAGCGAGAGAATTGGGCGGTCATTATGGCCGGAGGAAAGGGCACGAGACTAGGTTCCATGACTCATAATTCTCCCAAACCGATGTTGCAGGTTGGTGGACGGCCGATTTTAGAAAGATTAGTGGTATTGCTTGCCAGCTATGGGATTCAACGTATTTATCTTGCGATAAATTATTTGGGCCACATCATTGAAGATTTTTTCCAAGATGGTCATCGCTACGGTCTTGAAATAAAATATCTTCGAGAAAGCGAAAGTATGGGGAGTGGGGGCGCCCTTTCACTTCTGCCAGAAACTCCCAAAGCTCCCTTGATTGTCATGAATGGGGATCTTGTGATTGATTTCAATCTGGGCGACTTTCTGGCGTTCCATACGAACGGGAACTACAAGGCGACAATTGGGGTCTGGCGCTATGGCCATGAGGTCCCCTATGGATGCGTGGAAATTGCTGATGACTCTGTGACTGCGATCCATGAGAAACCTGTCATAGAGAAGGACATCAACGCTGGTATATATATTCTTGCGCCAGAAATGGTAAAAAGAATTCCAAATAAATTTTTTCCGATGACAGATCTTTTTATTAAAGCGATTAAGAATAATGAAAAAATAGGGGCGTATCACATTAAGGAAGGATGGCTGGACATAGGGCTTCCTTCCCATTTGGAAAAAGCCCGAACAGGAGTGTGAAATGAAAAAGTTATTGGTTATGGGAGTTGGTTCAATTGGTCGCCGTCATG
>CAYHRT010000116.1:0-12195 GCA_964359085.1 uncultured Bdellovibrio sp.
TATCTTGTAGGTCTTATAACCTGGCTGGAGCCCGCGCTTAAAAAAACAAATAACGGATTTATTGACTTGGGCCGCTGTACAGGTTCCATCTTCAGCGGCCGGCAAAAAATGTTCCCGTATTTTCTTGGTTAGAGGAACAATAATGGCCGCTAAGACGACGATCATCAGGATGTATTCTACCGAAGTCTGACCGCCCTCCTGCCCCACGATTTTGCCCAAAATGCGACGAAACTTGTTCCTGCTCTTGCTTCGATCTATCTCTATACTCATCATAATACTCATCATACTCATCTATAATAATGTCGGATAACGTTGCAATGCCGTCAATCCTAGGAAAATAGGCCTCTTATGAAAGCAGTTGGGCCAAATGGACAAGTAAGGAGAGCTGCCCCAGCTCACCAACTTCTAGGAGGGAGAGGCCATGAATATTTCCACCAGGATCACTCACGCTATGGGGTGGCCTTGGCACTCCTTCCCGTTCAATTAGTTGAGAGATCCCCATCTGAAGCATCCCGGACATTTTCTCCCAGGCAATAGGGCCTCTGATCGGGCCTTTGATGTTCGGAGTCGTAGGGATTTGTTGAAAAACTTTCTGCATGGGACCAATAGGCCAATAGGCATCAGTCAAATGAAAATCCCCCTTCCGTATACTGGCAATAAAAGGTGCGGAATCCACCGGCCACTTAACCAGAGATTGAATCACCTCTCGTAAATCTTTTTCAATAAAACTTTCTTTCATTCCCAGGGACTTGCGCACAGGGATACTCAAAGACATTGGATCACTCGGATGGTGCGCCAATTCCAAAATCGCCAGCGGTGAATCTTGCCCCATACATGTTGTATTGCCATAATAAAATGCCTGCCGCTGCCTCGGCACCGCCATGGCAGCGGCACTGGCGGCTTCAAAGTGAGGCAAGGATGCCTGGATTTGTACAAATTGACAGATGTCGGCGACCTCACCATGAAAGGGATGTTCGCTCACTGGCCCACCTGCCATAACAAGATTTTTGGGATGAACAATCCCATCATATGTATCGAGTTCCAATCCCCACACCCGATCAGAATTTTGCTGCATAACCTGCTGCACTTTCGAGGCCCGAATGGCACCACCTTGTGCCACAAAATTCTTGGATAACTCACTCTTGAGGGAATGATTATCCAGAGAAAATGCCGGCATTAAAAGCCCGACCAATAGAAAGAAAAGTTCTGATTCACTCTCGGGCAGTGCCAATTTTTTGTGATGAAAGGCATTGGCCAAGAAATAAAAAACCAACTTCTCCCACGCCTCTGCATCACCTTGGGAGGCCTTAGAGATGGCATCCTGAAAACGTCCAAGAAAAAGCAAAAATAGTTTTTTTACATAAAAAGGAGACTCCTCAATGACTTGCTGGAAAGAAGGAAATTTACGCGCCCTTGTACCGGAAAACATTAATGCAATTTTTGCACCCAGATCCAAGATTTCTTGGTCAAAGGCTTCTCCCCTCCCCAAGAGTTCCTGCAAAACAACACGTGCTCCATGGTCTTGCTCGCTCATAAATAAGAAAGGAACTTTGCGAAAGAGTTCGCGGATATTTTGCCAAGGTCGATGGCCCAATTGGATGAGATGGGTACCAAAGCACACATGGTAGGTGGTGGGGGCAAGAAAGGAATCAAAGGTACATGAAGCCGATAGGCCATACCCTTCCAGCCAACATTTATAGGCCTCCTTCGGAATAAAAGACAAATAGTTCTCAAAAGCACCTGGATACATAAAACGACCATCATCTAAAATTAGAACACTTTTCTTTTGTGTCAGAAGATGCTGGCCCAGAGTCAATGAAGCCAGGTTATGTCCTAAAAGAACCCACTCGTAATGCCTATTCAGCACAATTCCTCCAGGGCAGTAACAAGACCATTCCAATTTTTGCGATTCTCTGCAATTGAGAACTCATGAGCTTTTAGACCAGGCGGTCCAAAACTTTCAAGGGCACCAAGTACATCTGCCTCTGATCGAACCACCGCTAATCGCTCCGGATTCAAGGCCATGATATAATCATACTCCGTAGAGCGATGAATTTTAGGCCCACAAATGATGTTACACCCGGCCATATATGGCTCAAGAACCGAGTGAATAGAACGTCCATGCCCACCTCCGATATAGCTCATGCTAAAGTGGGTAAAGAGTTCACACAGCACTCCTTTTATGGCCACCAGAGAAATAAGGGGGCGATCCAGCGGTAACGCCTCTCCAGTTTCGGGAGTTATCATTCTAAAAGAAAGAGACTGTTCTAACCCGGCTTTCTTAATTTTGTTCTTGAGACCGCGCTCTAGGGCCTGGAGATTCTCCTGCTCTAGATGGTGAGGGACAATGGCCAAATGCATTTTCCTTTGAACAATCAGATTCAGCAATTCAGAGTCTATTAACAATTCTATATCAATGGGATGGGCCTGCCCGAAGATAATATTCTGACTGCGCTCGCGCGAAGCCAAAAAGCCAGCATAAGACCTTGGAAGCTTTTCCTTTAAGACGGCAGAAGCCATCCTCAGACGCTCCTCAATCTGCAAGACACGAAATTCAAGAGTGTAAATTTTTGAGGTCGGCACTCCCAAGGCCATAAAACGTTCCCGGTCTTGGGCAATAGGTACCGTCATAAAGTCGAAGGAGGTGACCAATTCTTTCCAAAAAAAGTAGCGCAGAAAGTTCTTCAAGGGCCCCAATTGCTTATTTTTCAAGGTCCCGCTAATCAAAATGAAATGACACTCCCGTCGCCGACCAATCGCCAATAGCTCGGGAAAAAAATCATAGCGGCAAAGAATGAGGGTGCTGGCCGACATCCAACGTCCGACATTTTGTCCTATGGGTATCCAGGCCGGAAAATAGGTTACAAGGGGCATTCGTTTGGCGCGAATCAGACCTGGGTAGTTCTGACAAAAATGCCCCACTTTCTTTTCTACCGAAGGGGAACAGTAAAGAATCTCTACAAATCGCTTTTTGGCCAATAAGTTCTTCACTAAGGGAATAATCTGTTCAAATTCACCCTCTGAACTGACTTCGAAAAGTACATGCGCCTTCCTTCCATCAGCTTTAAATGATTGCGCAAGGGGATCATCTAGATTTTTGGACTCAAAAGACCAACGCCGTTGTAAAGGTGGGCATAACCATCGCCCGCACCATATGAAGGGATAAAGGATTGTTCGTAAAACTGAGGTCGCAAATATATAGATAGGAAGAATCAGGACCCCTCCAGTGTCAAAATGGCCTCATCTCGTGAAGCCTAGTTAGAGAGTCTATCAAGGTCGCAACGTACTTTCAAAAACTTAAAGCCAATTTCAGCGACAGCTCAAACGAAAAATTCTTGGCAGTCAGATAATAATTACAAATACCCGACTTGTTCCTTGCGATATTGGTTTACATGATGCACACTTACCAAGTTTTTTTGACCTGAAAAAAAAGGAGAATAACGGATGAAAAAGCAACTATTGGTTTCTGCCATGGGCCTGGCATTGACTGCGACAGCATTGGCCCAGGGAACCACTGGACAAACAAGCGTGAGCACATCAAGCATTGCCAATACTTGGAATGCATTGAAAGAATCACCCCTTTCTTTAAGTCTTTACGGGGCAACTGATACTTTGAGAGCTGATGACAACACAATTAATGGTATGAAAAATACCGATATTGCGTATCTGGGATATAAATTCTCGGATAATGACAGCATGACGATTGAAAATCGTTATAGTTATGCCAAACAACAAGAAGCTGATGCAGTTAAATCATATGAGCGAATTAACGTAAGCTATTCTCGTAAAAATATTTTGACCGAAGCTAAACATGGCGTGGGCATGAAGGCCACACTTGATGGGCGTTATCTTCCTGAAGGTGCTCAACGTCAAGCCACCGGCACTTATGGTCTTGGTCGTGCGGGTCTTGGTTTTGCTAAGTCCATCGGCCCAGTCGGCCTGAACGCAACCACCTACTACGCTATGTATAATCGTTTTGATACGGCCCCAAATAAGGGCAGAAACTACTTCTATCAAGTGTTAACTCAAAGCTACAACATTACCGATGCTTTTAGTGTGGCCCTGACAGAAGAAATTTTTAACAACAATAATGAAGCCAATGCGGGTGAAACAAAAAACATCACAACGACTTTGGATTTAGGCTATACGGTAACTCCTGATATCGCTGTAGGCGTTTCAGCTTCTGGAGACCCAATCCTTACCAAAGATCATTGGGATACCAATCCCCAATGGACAAAGGCAATGTCTTACGGAGCAAACCTGAGCTTAACTGTTTTCTAATATCCGTCACATAACTCCTTGAAAGGCCCACTTTACCGTGGGCCTTTTTATTTTGAACAACCTTCAAAGGCATAATCTTCCTCTCTTCGCCTTAGGCAGTGATTTCCTCCAACTTTTGCCCAGATACCCGACAAGGCCTACATGGGTTAAAATATTACCGGGGGAAGTATGTCCTCACTGGCCCACAAAATTGATTTTCACGATAGTCTCTCTGATCAAGTCCTGACTGAAGAGCGCATTTTTGCCGCTAATATTCCATTGGAAGAACTATGCGTGCTTGAGTTGCCAGAGACAAGCTATGGCCCCCTTTGGATTCGTGATGTAAAAAAAATCCTTGATAACTTTCCAGAACTCTACGATCACTGCCGCCTCCGTATTTTTGGCAGTGAACAATCCATGGAATTGTGGGAACATCCCTCTTTTGGTCGGCGCAAACCCACACTCGCTCCCAGCATTTCTGAAAATCCGATCGAGGATGCCTTAATCATCGTGCGAAAAAATGGCGCCGAATCTGGGCCCTATCCTTACAACCAAGTGTTAAGTATGGTGGAAAACGGAGAATTGGCCCTAACTGACCCGTTTAGTATTGATAGCGGCAAAACATGGGATCGATTGCATAATATCCAGGCACTTAATCGTCGCGAGAAATTAAATGCAGACAGGCTACCTAAATCTATTCCCACCGGTGCCAGGAAACCCCACTTCAAATACAATTTTTCCAAATGAAATCTCTAGAGACAAGGCCAAGCAACCTCTTTCGCGGTATGGCCGACTCAGGTTTTTTAAATGCTGCCAAAATTGCAGCTACCAATGTGCTCTTTCCCCTTCCCCGCTTGGTCTTCTCGAAATTGAGTGAACATTTGGTTGGACCTATTGGCCAGATCCTTGATACCAAAACAAAAAAAATTGTTGTAGGAGTGATTCTAGCTTCTGTCTTCTTAGTCCTTCTGACATATATTTTTGTTCAAATGCTAAGATCAGATACGCCGATCTCGCATGATGAGGACGCGATTGAAAATATTTCCGAGAACTCTAATGTCGAGGAAGGTGCTCCTCAAACTCCTTCGAAGCGCACTCCAAGTTCAACTGCAAGTAGAACTGATGCTTATCGAAGTGCCCGACCACCAGTTATAAATACTTCAAACACATCATTTACAAAATCTAATGCCTACCGAGAGGCACGAAACAATCAAGATGATGCTGGGGTGAATGGGGATGATGGAAATGATCAACCCGCGACAGAACAATATGACCAACAAGAAGATCCCGTTCAGCAAGACGAAATTCGTCGTAAACTGGCGCGCGAAACAATCGCACCCGAAAACGAAGCTGACCCCAGTGTTCCTCCCCATCCAGCGGTTGATGAGGAAGGCCACGATATTATTCAACCGGCCCAACCAGCAGAAACTTTTATCGAAGCTCAGGATTAATTCTTCGGAAGCTTTACAGACCATGGGATTCTGGGCATTCTTTCAGGCACATGGAACATATACCCCAAGAGCTCTTGCAATCTTTTCGCCCTCCGGCATTCCATCACTCTTATTTCCTGAGTTTTGAAGGCATCGAAGGGTCGGGCAAAACTACTCAAATTCGACTCACGAAAGAATTTTTAGAAGAAAAAAATTTTCGGGTTCTTATTTTGAGAGAGCCAGGAGGCACGACCTTCGGTGAACACTTACGTCAGGCGGTACTTTCCACTCAAACGCAGCTCCATCCCTTGGCAGAAGCCTATCTCTTCGCTGCATCGCGCGCTCAATTGCTCCATGAAGTCGTCATGAAAGAACTGTCGGTTCCCAATACTGTGATCATTTGTGATCGCTACTTGGATAGTACACTGGTGTATCAGGGCAAGGCCCGCAATTTGGGCCATCGGTTAATCTTGGAAATTCATCAACATTTTCCCTTAAACCTCATTCCGCATAAAACCTTCTTCTTAGAAATTGGCCTAAAAGTCTCTAAAGAACGCCAACATACGCGTAATAATCCCAAAGATTATTTTGAAGGCCAAGGTGAGGCCTTCTACCGCAAACTAATTGAAGGATATCAAGAAGTCCGTGAACTCTTTCCAGAGCGAATTTGTTCGATCGATGGTGAACTTGTTCCAGATGAGGTTTTTGCCAAGATACAGCAACAGTTGATGGTCTTACTCAAAACACCCCACCCATAGTAAAAAGATGGCAGCCACTCTTCAGAACACTCAGAACATCCTACAGAACCTCCAACATCTTCATACTCAACAAAAATTGGCCAACGTCTATTTGATATTGCCCCCAAGTAATGCCGGAGAAAAGAGCATGACTCTTTGGAGGCGACAATTGGTAGAACACATTTATTCTTGGGAAACTGGCCAACAACATTCAGGCGAACATGGCCACCCAGACCTGCTTCTTATGCAACCGGCAGAAGGCCGAGTAAACTATGTGGTGCAGGATTTTGAAAATTATTTTCGCGAAATAAACTATGGACCAGGGCAATGGCGGTATCGCTATATTCTCATTGAATCGGCAGATCGAATTCCCACGCTGGTGGCAAATAAACTCCTCATGTCCTTGGAATTTTCTCCCCTGTGGTGTATCCATTTTCTCTTGTGCGATTCAACACGCCCCCTACTCCCCACCATCGAAAGTCGGGCGGTCAAAATCAGTTTGAGTCATGATGATTTAAGAGGTGCCAACGCAGAAGACGGCCAACCAGTTATCAAACTGTCCCAACAACTACAAGAAAAACCACAAGAGAAATTACAGGACCTACAAGAACTTTTAAAGGATGTTCAGAAAAATGCAGAAGTAGCACGGCGCTGGGAGTATAATCTACTCGCCCTTATCCTTGAGCATCCACAGTTTGATCAGGGAGACAGTGCCTCGCTCTTATGCAAAATTTTGTCACGAAACGTTACTTCAGTGGCCTTTAAAAATCCTGCATATGAACGAATAGTGCCTCTTTGGCACCTGCTTAAAAACTTAGACAACCAAAACTAGATAAAGACTTGTCTCTTTATCCGATTTGGGGCCAAATAATTGTAAGGGGATCTATGTCAGACTTTCAAAATTCCTCATCTCTAGACTCCAAAGACGCCAAAGAAAATTCTAAAGAAGAATCCAAAGAAGACGAATCCCTCTGGGAGCAAGAACAGTTACCAGATATCGGAACTGGCGATTCAGAGCATGGAGAAGAATCGGAACCAGAAATAGAGTCGGAACTTACCTCCGAAAATGACAAAGAAGAAGCACGTGAACAAGAATCGAGATTCAAAGATGGTCAAATTCTGCGTTTTGTAAAAGTTCGCTTTTCTGGGAATGCCAAGGCCTTTCCCTTTTTTATCGGAAAACGTCAATTTAGCTACGGCCAAACGGTCGTGGCCATGTCTGACCGGGGGATGATGGTAGGGTATATTAATTCATTTCCCTACGAGCGAGCTTTTGATAAATCGCTCCATCCCATCCGTAGCATCGCTCGCGTGGCAACGGCTGAAGACATCAAGCAGCAGGAAGATTTTGTTATTAAAGAAAAAGAATCGGAACGCATCTGTTTAGGACTGATAGAGAAATACAAACTCGATATGGTCTTGACCCATGTTGAATACACTCAGTTCGGTAAGAAGGCCGTTTTCTTTTTTACCGCACCTGCACGCGTCGATTTTCGCGATTTAGTAAAGGAATTAGTCGGCCAACTACGCATGCGCATTGAGCTACGCCAAATCTCTCTGCGCGACCGTGCCGCAGCTATTGGTGGCATTGGGGTTTGCGGTTTACAAACATGCTGCAGTTCATTTTTGTCGGCCTACGGAAATGTCAGTATCAAAATGGCCAAGAACCAAAACCTCGCCCTAGTCCCATCAAAATTAAATGGTGTCTGCGGGCAAATCAAATGTTGCATCAAATATGAAGAGGAGGTTTATAGCGAAAAACGCACTCATCTCCCACGGGAAAATTCTTTTATTCAAACGAAAAACGGGGATTTTGGTAAAATTTTGCAGTTATCCATCTTAGAAGAGCAATTTGAGATGCTTACGGACAAAGGTATCATCCGAAATTATTCCAGCGATATGTATGACCCCCAACTTCTTGTGCCTGTAGGTAAAAAATTTCCTGAGAGCTTTGAATTTGTGACGAAAGATACAGGTCCCATGATCACCTTTGCAACCTGTAGCAATTTATTACCACAGTACCGACCGCAACCTCTTGCTAAGCCCCCGATTGAAACTGTGGTTGAAAGCGATACAGAAGTCGAGCGCGATAGGGAGAATGAAGAAATGGATGTTCCTAACGACGAAGATGATTCTGCCAGCGAACAAGATATCGCAACAGAAGTGGGTCCTCAAGCGGTTACGCCCTTGGCCCCACCACCACTTTCGGCCTCACAGAATATTGTTCCGGGCACAGTCAATAAACAGGAGCAGGAAAAGAAGAAACAGAAAGAGAGGGCCTTGCAACGCTTTAAGAAAAGAACGAAAAGGCACTGAGGTGCCTACGAACCTACGAGGGAGGCACCGTGAAAATCCTCCATACAGGAGACTGGCACCTTGGCAAAAAACTTTTTCGCGTCTCACGTATAGAAGAACAAAAATTGTTCCTTAAGTGGTTATTACAAACCATTATAGAACAAAACATCAGTCTTTTACTTATTTCCGGTGACATCTTTGACTCACCTATTCCGACGGCAGAAGCGCAAGAGGCCTATTTTCAATTTTTAAAAGAGGCCACGCAACAAACGGCTTGTCGTATTTATATTATTTCAGGGAACCATGATAGTGGTCGTTTTCTTGAAGCCCCTCTACCTTTTTTACGGCCTTCGCGTATTGAGATTGTGGGACGTTTCCGTCCACATTTACGCGAACACATCTTTATCGTTCCTTGCGATGATGCAAAAAAAGATAAAAAAGAAAACAAAAAGATAGGGCTTTTTTTACTGCCCCACTTCAAGGCCACTGATTTGATGATGCAAGAAGCAGAACAGGATGATGATCACATGGATCATGAGATTTTTCACCACGAACATCTCCTTCTTCGGGCCCTAGAACGAACGGTCATACGTGCCAGACATCTCTTAAATCAACAGGGTGCCAATTTTTCTATTGTCATGGCCCATCATCTCTTTGGCAGCACTCGTTACGCAGGTTCAGAACTCTTCTTAGGACTCTCTGGTCTCGAAAGCATTCCACCGACAATCTTTTCAGATAAATTTGATTATTTGGCCTTAGGCCATTTACATAGTGCCCAACTTTCCTCGACCGACCCCTTAGGTGTCTATCCCGGCTCTCCCATCCCATTACATTTTGGAGAAGGCAATAATAAATCCGTCTCCATTTTGGAAATCGCATGGAAGCATCATCAACTTGAATTTTCCCAGAGTTGGAAGGCCATTCCACCCTTTCGAATGATTTTATCTATCATCGGTCAGACCAGTGAACTGGCGGATAAACTCCTTACCGCCCTCAAATCTCATGTCGCCCCTCTACCACCATTTATTGAAATACGATGTGAGGGTGGCCCGCTTGAAAGTACTGATGAGGCTTGCCTCATTGACATTGCCAAACAGTGCGCTGGGACTATTTTAAAAATATCGTATCAAACATCACAAATGGAACAACAAGGTATTAATCCGATACCCGATTCTGCTTCTCATGATTTTCCCACTTCTCTCAGTTTACCCAAAGTCTTTCAAGCATTTCATCGTCAAAAATACCAAGGTGCTGAACCTTCTGACCCATTAATGCAAACATTTTTGAACTCGCTAGAAGAATGGTCCCATTCCACTACAACCCCATCAATATCCGAGGAGAAAATAGCAGTCGATGAGAATTAAGCACCTCACACTTCACAATATTGCTTGTTTTAAGGGTGTTCATCCAATTGAGATTGAACGAATGCGCGGAGACCAGGAACTCTTTGCCATCACTGGTGCTACAGGGGCCGGGAAATCCACTCTTTTAGCATCTCTCTGTCTCGCCCTTTATGGCCGAACACCAAAAAAGACTCTTAACTCTGCCGATTTTATTTCTCAAGGTGAAGCCGAGGGATCGATACGACTTATCTTTTCTCATGGCCCTGATAATTTTGAGGCCATTTGGTCTTGTCGATTGCGAAGAGCGAGCGGAGAAATTTTCAAAACCCCAGTGGTTAAGCGCGATATTTTCAAACAAGGTGTACCCGTCGAGGGTGGAGCAGAAGAAATTCTCGGACTCAATTTTGAGCAATTTACCAAAACTGTCATCCTGCCCCAAGGTGAGTTTTCTCGTTTTATCCTGGCCAGTGCGACGGAACGACGAGATATTCTGGAAACTCTGTGGCATGGGCCCTCCATGAAAGACTTCAATTCACTCTTATGGGCCAAGGCCAATACCATGATGGCCGAAATCAATGTTCTGAAGGCCAAGCATTCTCAGTTACTTGAGATTCATCAACACACTCTTGCTCAAACTCATTGCCCGAAAGAATCTTTAGAGGCATCAATCTGCACGAAGGTTAAGGCCTTAGATGCCCTAAGTTCCTTTGAAAATGAGGCCAGAGGTGCCCTGGCCATTTATGCAAAATTACAAGGGTGCTTGCAAGAACAGCAAAATCATAAGCATTCATCAGATCAAATTCAAACTCATTATCGAAAATCTTTTCGAGAGCTGGAGGAAATTTCTGAAGAAATTGCAGCGGCCCAAGCTACTTTTGAAACGTCCCTTCGTGCCTATGGTAAGCATAAATACATTATCGGTGAAGAAGTCGCCATGCAAAAGGTAGTTGCCGAACTCGGGACCAAAATTGTTCATGATTCCTTAGGAACATTTCCTCTCATCAACAAAGTCCAACTCCTGTTAAGAAGCTGGGAAAACCGACTCATTCTGCTCAAGAAAGCGAGAGAGGCCGGTGCAAATATCTCCTTAAATTGGCCGGTGGCCAAATACAGCGACGTTCTCAATTCACTCCAACAAAAGCGCGATCAACTCCAAGGCAAGCTTTTTGAACATAAGCGAAAACGCGATTATTATCTCAATCAATTAGATCTTTGTGATGGGCAAATCAGAGACATCGAAGCCACTATTCACATGACACTCCAAACACTCGATCAACTTTCAAAACAATTAATCTCAGAATTAGCGCACATCGATTTTAATGACCTGTTCAAAACAACAATACGCTCTTTGACCTTTATCCCGCAGAAGGATGAGATATTCAATCCTCAACAATTTTTTCCCTCGCTGGATTTATTTCTAAAAAACGAACTCGGCCAGCAGAAGACACAACTGATTAGCGATCTTGCCTATCTTAGAAATCAGATCAAAGAGAACTCATGCGCTGAGCAGTTTCAGTCCCAGGTAAATATGGATCTTACCCATTTAAAGCAAGTTCTAACTGAACTTGAAAATAAATATCTTCCTCTCACTGATCTTCTCAAGGTCTTAGGAAGAGGCGAGTTTCGCGACTATATTCTCACTTCTATTGAGAATTATCTCATCCACCTGGCCAACCGTGAACTCGCCTTGTTCTGCCAAGGACGTTACCGTTTACTGGTGATAACTAATTCGCATGGTCATGAAATTTTTATCCAAGATACCTATTTCATGCTTGAAAATCGCACAGCACATCGCCCAGAACATCGTAAGATAGCATCCCTCTCTGGCGGAGAAACTTTCCTGGTTGGTCTAGCGCTGGCATTAGGGCTATCAGAACTCTTTAAAGGCAATGCTGAAATCGAATCTTTCTTTATTGATGAGGGACTAGGTAGCTTAGATGCAGACTCTTTGCAAGAAACCCTCGAAGGATTACAACTCCTTGCCAGCAAGGGGAAGCAAGTGGGTATTATTTCCCATATTCCCTCACTCAATGACCAACTTCCAACCCACTTTCAAATTATAAAAAATGCTAAGGGCCATTCATCGATCAGGATAGCATAATGCACGGGCGCTACATTTCGGAGTGTGGC
>CAYHRT010000117.1:0-12166 GCA_964359085.1 uncultured Bdellovibrio sp.
TTGCTCGGCCGTGATGATGAAGCTTTGATTGTCATTCTGAATTCCCAACTGAACAAGGAATCACTTTTTCAGATCCAAGAACATCTTGATGATTTTACAGACTTAGACCCGAAAAATTATTGGAAGCTGTTAAAATTCTAATCAGAACAAAGGAGTGTTTATGAAGTTACCGGAGATAAAACCATGGCGTTCATCTCTCACCCCCGCCAATGCATGGCCGTTTACAAGTAATATTCCGCACGAGGTTTCAGGCATAGATCAAGGAGTGAACAATCTCATGCGAACATTTGCTAGTGATCGCGATTTTACCATTTCTCCTTTCAATGATTTTCACGCCTATCCAACTATTGATATTAGAGAAACGACAGATGGATATTCTCTGGATGCCGATCTTCCTGCGCTGACGGAAAAGGAAATTGAATTAGAACTTCATAATAATGTTCTTTCCATCTCAGGAGAAAGAAAGAGTGATACCCTAGACAGTAAATATCTTTGTCATGAGCGTTCCACTGGTTCATTTTATAGAGAAATTTCTTTTGAGAAAGAGGTAAATTTTAACAACATTTTTGCTATTGTTAAAAATGGCGTTCTTCATATTGAACTTAAAAAGACCAATGTTGAAATATCACAACCACATAAAATTATGATTACACATTAAAATGTTCGTGCTACTTCGTTTGATCATTCTTACTCTTTTCGCAACTTCTGTTTTGGCTTCCGATTTGAGCTTAAATTCAGCACTTGAAAGCAGACTTTCACGCCGAGTATTGTTTCATGGACATGTTAAGTTAATGCGAGAAGCGCATATGCGTAAATACTATCTTCAGAATGGAGAAAATGGAGCTACGCCAATTTGGTATCTCAACGATATTCTCACCCAAGACGCCTTGGCCTTGTTTGATCGGATACGCCAGTCTAGACAAGATGGATTACGACCGCGGGAATACCATCTGAGTAGCTTGAATGAACTCATAAGTCGGCCGGTGCTTGGAATTGAGGAAAAGGTCGATATCGAATTACTTTTAACCGATTCTTTTCTAAATTATGCACACCATCTTCTCAATGGCCGCACTCGACCTGCTTTGGCCGATCCAGAATGGCATATCGCACGCCCAGCAGTCCCAGATGCCGAATCGCTTCTCGCTCAGATTTCTCGGGGAAAATCTCTTAATTCGCTTTTGGATGAAGCGGCACCACAAGAGCAGGGCTACCATCGTCTTCGTGCTGCACTCAAATCTTATCTCGCGATACAGGATTTAGGCGGTTGGAGATGGCGGCCAGCTGGAAAATTTTTGAAGCTTGGAGAAAAAGGCCAGAGTGTTCAGCAGCTAAACAAGTTGCTCGTGCTAACTGGAGATCTTGTAGAAGATCCTAATCCGCTTATTCAGGGCCTGAGTGAGCCAATTTTCGATCAATATATGAGTGCAGGACTACGTCGTTTTCAATTGCGACATGGACTGATGGGAACAGGAATAATAGATACACCAACCAGTCATGCGCTAAGCCTATCCATAGGTGAACGCATTATCCAGATCGAACTGAATTTAGAGCGATGGCGCTGGTTACCAAGGAAACTAGAACGCCCCGCGGTCGTGGTTAATGCTCCGGAATTTGGCCTAGAGGTACTGGATGAAAAGGGACGTGTTTTGTCTATGAAAGTCGTTATTGGTAAACAGCTCCGCAGAACTCCAGTTTTTGCCGGAAAAATAGAAACAGTAATTTTCAATCCGAAATGGATAGTTCCTGATCGCATTGCCATAGAAGATCTCCTTCCCACAATCAGGAGGAATTCTGGAATGTTGAAACGCAAGGGAATCCGTGTATACAGATGGAAAGGAACTCGTTTGATCGAGTTCGCGCCTCGAACAATACAATGGCAAAAAATTACCGCCGATAATTTCGACTTTCAATTTGTCCAAGATCCCGGACCTGAAAATGTTCAAGGCAAGTTCAAGTTCGTCTTTCCCAACCCCTTTGGTGTTTATCTTCATGATACTCCGACAAAATCACTCTTCGAGCAAAATTTTCGAACTTTTAGCTCTGGATGTATTCGTGTCGAAAATGCACTCGAACTTGCTGAATATCTTTTCAAAAAAATAGATGGCCAGAATTGGGAACAGATTCGTGAGATTTCTGAGAAAGGAGCGACCCAGGAGGTGGCATTCTTATCAAAGATCCCTGTTTATTTGCTCTACTGGACAGCGTGGGTGGGTGATGACAACCTTCTCCAATTTCGCAACGATATTTATGGGCGCGATGCCCTTCTTCGCTCAGTTCTCGCCTATTGACGCCTTTTTCAACGGCCTGCTAAGTCCACAAGTTCTTGTCTTCAATGGTGGTAGATGCAGGACCGACTTCCCCCCTTAGAATTTCAACTAAGGCATTTAAGGCATCAGTTGTGGTAAAAATCCCAAACAATCTGCCATAAGAATCTTGAACCACGGCGGAGCCTATTTTATTTCTGGCCATCTCGTAGGCGACCTCACTTAACGGAGTTTCTTTATCAACGATATATGGATCTTCCGTCATAATATCTTCAGCTATGAAATGAACACTCTGATTATGCTTGGAGACTAATAACAAATCTCTTTGGCTGATAATTCCAACAATTTCAGTCCCGTTTAACACAGGCATATGTCTCACTCCGCGCATGTTCATAATTTCTTCCACATTTTTGATCGGATCTTCAATTTGCACAGCTTCATCACATGGACTGGTGTACTCCTCAACTGTAATATTTTCTAAATTAAATGATTTCATAATCCTCCTCAATCTCCAATGTTTGCCAGGGTATCAAATTCGAGGCCAGGTTCTGCGATACCGACCCTGTAATTAAACTCACCTTCAATTAAAAGCTTCAGATGCTTTAACGCCCTATCTTCACCATGATTCAAAATTATTAATTTTGGTGCTTTTTTTAAATGTCCAAGCCAAGCAAGAATGTCTATATAATCCGCATGAGCAGTCAGCCCATCCACACTAAAAATGTCAGCATGAACGGGAACTTCTTGATGATGAATTCGAATTTTATCAATCCCATCAACTAACAGGCGTCCTTTTGTCTCTTCTGCTTGATATCCCACAAAGATCACACCATTTTCTTTATGGGGCAGGCGTAGCTTTAAATGGTGTAAGACACGCCCTCCAGAAATCATGCCTGATGAGGTCACAATAATCATGGGACCATTCTCTTTGGAAATCTTCTTACTTTCTTCAACAGATTCAACTTCATGATAGCTGCTGGGTGAAATGGATGAGATAAGTTTATTATTTTCAATTTTTAAAACATGATCTTCTTTATTCTCCAAAAAAATACGATTAGCGGACGAAGACATGGGACTGTCTAAATAGACTGGCACCTCGCGGATTTTTTTTGCCACCATCAGTTCATTAATCAAAAATAAAACCTCTTGAGTCCGTCCAACACTAAATGCCGGAATAATAACGACCCCATTACGATTTAAAATGATTCTTAGATATCTTCCCAAAGTTTCTTCTGGCGAGATCCGCACTTGCACGCGATCACCATAAGTTGATTCTAGAATTAAATAATCTGTCTCTGAAATTTCAACAGGCGGTTTTAATATCAGCGAACGGCCATTTCCAAGATCACCAGAAAAAGTAACAATTTGTGAGGTATTATTTTCCGAACAAAGTAATTGGATAAAAGAAGAACCAATGATATGGCCTGAACGCAGAAAACGGACTTTGAGATCTTTACCTAAGTCTATCCATTCGTCTCTAGGAAGAATTTTAAATAAAGTCAAAATATTTTCTGCATCCTTAACGCTATAAAGCGGGAGGGCCGGCTTATGGATCGAATGTCCCGTTTTATTGGCAAATTCGGCATCTTCTTCTTGTATATGAGCAGAGTCTTTAAGAAGAATTTCTGACAGTTCTAAAGTCCCTTTAGTGCAATACACGGGACAGCGCATGCCTTCACGATACAGCTTGGGAAGTAGACCAATGTGATCGATATGGGCATGAGTTAAGATTACAAAATCCAGCGTTTTCGGATTAAAGTCTAATTCCCAATTTAAGAGACGATTTTTCTTTGAACCTTGAAAAAGTCCTGCGTCCACCAGAAATTTAACCCGGCCAAATTGACATAAAGTTTTACTCCCAGTAACGGTTCGCACTGCTCCCATAAATTTCATTTTCATACAGAGAACCTATCCTTCGGAACAAACATAACCGGGCCCCCCACTATGAGTAGGCCCAGTACGAACTATTGATGGATTTCAATGGTCTTGTGTTTGGCAAGCTCTACATCTTTCTTTTTAAGTTCTACGTGCAGAACACCATTTTTCAATTCCGCATCAATGTTGTTCAAATTAACTTCTTTCATAAAGGAAATTTTTCTAGAAAATGGGCCATGAGTGCGCTCGCAACAAATGTATCCATTTCCAACTTCCCCTTCTTTGGCCGTTTCCCCTTTGATAAATAATGCGTTATTGACAACTTCAATCTCCACATCCTTGGCGGTTAATCCTGGCAGCTCGGCCTCCACGCTATAACTTTCCGGAGTTTCCTTGACATCAAGAGTGGGAAAGATTCTTCCCCCATAGTCTAAGTCCTGGGTGTAGTCAGTCTCACTATCTAAATCACGCATGAACTCATTCATGTCTGATTCAAATTGATCAGCATCAAAACTAGTGATAAAAGGCCAATAGGAAGACAGCGATGATGAGAATGGAGAACGCCCTGGCGTTAATTCTGTGAATTTCATAAATCCTCCTTTTGTTCATTTTTAAAAACATAATCATAATTATTTATAGTCTGTTACCGACAAACCAGATATTAAGGAGGTCATCGGCTTGACTGCTTTATTACACTCGATGCGATGTTTTAAATGAATTTATATGCTTGACCATTAATCTCTTTCGAGAGTTTCCTACAAAGTTGATAGATATTGGCACCATCTTGGCTGGATTCAATAGCATGCTGTGAGCATGACACCTTTAAATTTCCATGCAGTGCTTGACTATTTTTTTTCCTTTCGATTAATAATTGGACCATGCTATTTTTTGGAATATTTTTATCAAGCTGAATCAATTCTTGGCCGATAAAATCTTTTTCTTTATTATCCAAACTAATCCCAACCAATTCTAAATCATAGGTTAAGCCATTTTCACCCATACTATCCCCCATATCTCATCCATTGAGATTTATGTCATAAAATAATTCTCAAATAGTGAAATGATATTGAAAACGAGGAAGATCAATGTATCAGCTGATTATGGTTAGACCGAATTACGAGGAGGTATCAGTAAGCCTTTTGGAAAATATCATTTTCCATTATTTTATCCAAAGCATCGTTCAAACAATTACTAGACTTATCACCCTGTCTCGAGATGGCCCAGATGCTCGCGTGACTGCCCGGAATCTCGCCAAATTTAACCACCTTATTTTTCTTAATCGATTCTTCCGCCAAATTTTCGGGTAAACCCACAATGGCATTTCCAGCTTCCGCGATGGCCTGCAAGAGATGGACATCATCAGATTGCCCAACAATACATGGCGAAACATTAAATTTTTTCAGGAATTTTTCCAAAGAATCCTTCGCTTTGTAATTATAGATATAATTACAAAATGGAATCCCCTGCAATGAATAGGGAAAGTTTTGTTTCAAATCAAAGTATTTAGTATGCCCAACGAAGAATAATTTTCTCTTGAAAATTTCTCTATTTTTAAATTGTTGCTTTTCAACCGCAACGGGTTTGTCGGAAAAGATAAGATCAATCTCATTAGAACATAATAAATCTACCAGCATACTTAATGAATCTTGCCGAGAATTTATAATGAGATTTTCATGCTCCCATAAAGCATTGAGAATGCAACAGATATCGGCCTTAGCACAGTTTGCAAGAATACCTACATTGAGCAAGAAAGAAGCTGCTTCATTCCCGGATTTCATAAGCGCCGTCAATTCATCTCTCAAATTAAAAATTTTCACGGCATATTCAAAAACCGTCTTTCCCTTTTTATTTAAAATTAAACGTTTTGATTTTCTATCAAAGAGCTTGTCACCAAAAAACAGTTCTAATTCTTTTAATTGATTACTCAAAGTAGACTGGGTTAGCGCCAACGTTTTGCAAGCACCTTGGATACTGCCGGTGCTGGCTATTATGTAAAAATAATACAGATGATTTAAGTTTAATAAATTCATGTCAAAATTGTCATAATATATCCCATTGCGAATTGTCTAAACAAATCCTATTATTCGCGCTAAGTGTCATATAATCAACGAATATTTCTCAACTTTACCTAAATTGGCAAGATTTCTTAGAATATTGCAAAGAATTTACATTATTTTGCACGGTATTGATCATCGCCCCGGCAACGCTCCACGACACAGCGCGTGACGGCCCAGGAAAAGCATTATGTCCTTAATCAATGCCAGAATAGAGAGTCGTCATGTTCAGAAAATATAAACTGATGCAAATTTTTAACATAAATAAACTCTAGTGAAGAGGTGCTGACGTGGGATATGCAAATAAAACGAGTCACAAGAATGGGTTTCCAGATGATCTGTACCCAGATGATTTTAAGGCAAAAGTTCCAAGAGAAAACATAAAAAAACGCCAATGCGTGGAATGTGGCAAAAATTTTACACCGGCCATGAAGCTAGATTATTGCTGTAACCAGTGCAAGATTGAAAATCAAGAAATGTTTTTTAATGAGATGCGCCGATAAATTATCGTTCTACTTTTTCTTCCGAATTTCGGTTGCTCAACTTAGCGGACGCCTCTGAACCGATAATTCGCTTATCGATACTTTCAACATCCTCTATAATGTCCATGGCCTTTAGATAGTTTTGTAAAAAGGCTGAAGCCATGGCTTCAATTAATACTCCAAGCAACTCTTGATCGCTGGTCTTTCGAGGCAAAACTTGTTCACTTATTGAAATTTTAATAACGTCATCATCATCCAGAGAGATTCCTGCTATATTATTTATATTGTCGACGTACTTGCAGCGAATACCCTTCCTAAAAGTATCAACATAGAATTTGAACTCATCACGATTGGTTAATTCCCTTTTCACCCTTGCTCTTTCTAGCTTTTTCCAAGCTTCCACCAGAATTAAATTTTGGGCATTTTTTAACTCCTCGGCACTGGTAAATGGAATGCCCCTAAGTTTTGCTTTTGTGATATTACCGCCTACTGGGGCTCGCCTCTCAGAGGCTAATTTTTTAATCCCTTTTTTCATTTCACATACTTTGTTTGAGGATTATATCTTGATCAAATTACACTATTTTAAATAATGAGATTTATCGTGACAAGAAAAATGATCATGGCCTGATCGTAATCAGTCTCGTCTTTGATCTTTGATAGACCTCGTCTTCTAAAAAAAATCAAATTTTATATATATAAAGAAAGAAAGAAAGAAAGAAAGAAAGAGAAAAAAAAAGAAATATTCAATAAAATCTTAAAGTTTTTACATCTGCCGAATGTCGCAATGCGAAAACAAGTGCCTTCCTGAGAAGAGAAGCATGAGGCCTTGAGCACTATCACTGCTCGCCAAATTATTCATCAGCGCAATCTTAGATTTTTCTAATATCCTAATCTCCATGAGGCACGCGAACGACAACAATGAGGTCCAAACATGATCTTCGCCGACATCGCATCATTCAAGCCTATTATAAATTATCTTGATTATACGGGAATATTTGGTACCAATGAGCTTTTCCTGTATCGACTCGACAAAAATAAATGCAAAGTATGCCAGTGCTTATTTATTTCTGATCATGCCAAGGAAGAAATTTGCACAGTTTGCAAAAACAAAAGAATCTTTTTATTAAATTATCTCTCGCATGGAGAAAAATAATTTCCATCTACCACTAGCTGCATTTGACTTCCGATCTCTGTGAGCATGACCCCACTAGCAACATATGCTGATAACCGACATACTGATGTTTAGTTAATGCTCACGTCGAACTCTCGAAAATATTTCATACCTACTTGAGTAACTTCATCTGCCATATTGATGGATATAATTACCAAACTCTATTATCCACATACAATTATTTAATCTTAGTAAACTTTGAACTCAGTAATTGCTATGCCAGAGTTTGATTAATAAGACATAGCAATAACGGGGACGAGAATTGCCAAAGATATTGGAGAAATATTTTACTAACACCTTATGAGTCTGGAGGAAAAATGAACAATCGACAGGAGACACCAGCGCACTGCAAAGATTGCCCTACGTACAAAAAGTCACTATTTTGCGATTTGCCAGATGAATCATTGGATTCAATGGCAAAAAACAAGGTGACTAACTTTTATAAGAAGGGAACGACTTTATTTTTTGAAGGGACGCCGAACTATGGTCTCTTTGAGGTCTGCAGTGGAAAAATTAAAATTTCAAAATTAACCTCCAATGGGAGTTGTACTATTGTAGATATCGCTTCGGCCGGAGATACCATCGGGCTCAATTCAATTCTTGAGAAACAGCTCTACACTACCTCCGCCGAAGCAGTAGAGGACTCTGTCGTTTGTTTTTTTGATAAACATTTTTTTATCAATAGCGTTTTAAAAGAAAAACCAGTTGTGATCAATATTATTGATCGCCTCTCGCGCGAGATTCATAACTCAACGAATCGAATTTCCTCGTTATCTCAAAAAAATGTAAGAGAGCGACTGGCCGAACTCATCCTATCATTATCAGAAAACTATGGCGGAGTTGAGTTAGACAGCAATAATGAGAAACTTGATATTCTCCTTAGCCGCGATGAGATGGCCTCGATGATCGGGGTGGCCAAAGAAACACTTATACGCACTTTAAGCGACTTCAAAGATGAGGGTTTAATTTCACAAAAAGGGAAATATCTTTATCTACAGAATAGAAATAAATTAAATCAGTATGCCAACTTACAATATTGAAATCGAATTAGCAGAAAATCTCAGGGCCCTAAGGGCGAACGACGAACCCCCACTCTAGTTCTGTTAATTTCTCATTGAGCATCCCCTTTGGTACACTGCCAAAGGGGCCAGATAAGGTAATGGCATCAATAGCAACATCATCTATTTCGGCAATTCCTGAGGAGTGAAGAACTCTCATTTTAAAGACATTTCCTTCTTCATCTAAGGTAATTTTAATCAAGGTCAATGTTTGAGTGCCAATAATTATCTTTCTGCCAAGGCCATAATATTTTCTAATTCTTTCATCCAGAAGACTTTCCCAGATCGGCTCAAGTCTGAGACGTATTCTATTATAAAAACCCCAGAATTTATATTCTTGGGTGTTCAGATTCGTCGCTTCTCCAACCGTAACATCTTCAAGATAATCATTATTACTGGCCTCCTCATCATCGGGAATTTTCATAAAAAAAGTTTTATGATTCATGGCCTTTTTTAGGGCGAATTGATCAATATCGGTTGGTTTATTAATGAGCAGGTCTGACATCTTTAGCTGGTTCTTTCTTTTTTTCTCATGAATGAATCCTTCTTTCTTGGTGCCCGCACCTTCGTGAAATTGTCCAACTTTGCGTGGGATTGTTTCTACTTTGTAGGTCTGATCTTTTTTTCCATAGAATCTATTATTTTTTGAGATCGTCTCATCGCCAGTAAACTCATTATTGACCACCTGACGTTTCTTAAGTTTTTCAAGTAATTCCGGATTAATCTGACGCCCGACTAAGACAATCTTTAGCGTGCTTGTCAATTCCGTGTTTAAGGAATCGTGTTTCTTGCCAAGCGGGAGTAAGAAGAAAACACAGAGATGCACAATTAACGATATTACATAAAAAAACCAGCTTGCATTTTTATTTCTGGGCATTACATCAATCCCATTGTTGGACTTAATACCCTTAACTATTTTTAAATTTATGGAACAGACGAGCAATGCATCTACTTAAGAAGGCCAATGATACTACTCATGATAAAATGATAAACTGACAAACAAAAGTACTTCGCTATTTTACCAGGAAGGAACAATCAGAGGGAACCGATACATGACTTTTCAATTTTATACTTTTTTTCCTTCAGATATCTTGAAAGTCGCTCACCTTCAATTTTATAACTTGTCTCAAGACCACATTTCTGGGCATCAGCATAGACTGTATTGAAGAGAAAAATATTTTGGACGAAAGTATTTCCAAATTCAGTAAATCCGCGCACAAACTCTTTATAAGACGATTCTTCTGCCTCTACTTGTTCTCTGTCGATCATGGAATCGCGCATGGTATCTAGGGAATGGCCCATTTTTTTAAATGAATGCCGTAAAGATTGCTTATGCATGCTTTTACAGCCGAGCCAATCAATTTTAGTTATATGGGCCAGGCATAGATTGTATGGATCGGATTGATTTTCAAAATAATGTTCCAACTCTCTTTGAGTATCGTGCTTATATTGTTCTAGGAGAAGTTTATCAGCATGCATTTTCATCATATAATTGATAAATCTAGAAGGTAAATTTAAATTATAGGTTATTGCTGTATATTTAAGTTTCTTTTCATTGGGAAAATTCGCGCCCAGTTCGCTTTCCAGTCCTGTTTTCTTGAACAGTCGCTTTAAGGCCCGATTTAATTTTCTTGGACTGCTGTGATCGGAAGAATAGTACCAGTTAAAAGTTCCAGCATAATCAACAAATTGTCGTTCTTCTTCATTATTATCAACTTTGAGTCCAGTATAAAATCCCACGCGGGTAATTCTATGTCGATTTAGAACATGCCCGTAGGTTTGAGCAAAATTTCCAGCAAAATAGGTTTCTGTTGTTTTGTCGTTCAAATCGAGAATTCGAGTAACATGTTCAAAATATTTTTCACGTTTAGCGGTATAATTAAGAAAAGGTATTCCCATCGAAAACTGCTGCACTCGGCTTTGCTTGGCCTTGTCAAAAGAATCAACCTTTATTATAAATGAATTGCTCGGACCTTCACTCATCCTCTGAGTTGGTATGACATTGCCTTTCAACATATCCTCATAGGCCTTCGCGGCATCTTGGTTATTCAAATCATAGACATATGAAAAACCTTTCGTAAGTTCTTTAATGAGGCCGCATGAGATCTCAGCAATATATGTTCCCGCGACTAAATGGGCCTTTCCCGCTTCTCCTTGCATCTGCTGGACAAAGACTTTGTTATCCTCCATTTTTTCTACATAGGTTCCCCAAGATCCAGAGACAACAAAGGTTGGGCCAATTCCAAAACCATAGGCACCAATTTTCCCGGTAAAAGCAATCCCACCTGCGCTTTGAAAGAAGACGCTATCCCCTTCTTTCCAGCCAAGCATATCAGTTGCAAAATAAGGAATTCTTTTTTGTTTTTTAATCGCCTTTATGTCTTCTTTCTTGCCAACATAACTCATAAATTCAACACCACGATCAATTACCAACGCCAAACCGACATATTTCCACAAATAGTCAGATACGTTCGTAATATTCTCAAAAAACCAAGTCGTCGCAGGCCCAATTCCAATATAATAATCCAAACCATGCGCCACAATGAAGCCATCTTTATAATCATCGATAAGCATATTTGGAATTTGATTGTCCTGATCATTATATTGGAGTGGAGTCAAATTGATGGTATTTTTATAGAAATCAAGGCCAGCAAAGGCAAGAGTACCCAGCTCAGATTTAAGATCACTGACCGTAGTTGAACTACTTTGAGTTATACGCATGCAAACAAGCAAGCAAAATAAAATCATCAGACGACAAATTGCTAAGATTCTCATGGCGCTAATCCTGATTAAAAGGTTAACAAACAAGCGCCCATATGTAGTGAAAAAACAGATTATTCACAATGACTAAAAACAAACAGGGTCATGATCTTTACCGATTTTTTTTAAAGGAATGTGAGTTATTCATGGTCATGACGTACATCATTTTTTGACAGTAAATCGTTCACATTCCCTGCATCCATTAAATCATCCCAGCTCAAGCAAATCCCACGTATAAATAATTCGTCTCAAACAAGGATGGATTATGAGTGAAATGAATTCTGCTATAAAACTCTTTAGTAAAGGTTACATTCTCAATAATATCGTAGGACTTCTGCCGGAAGAAAACAGCTTTGATAAAGTTGCATTCTTATTTTCTGAAGAAAATGCTCTTACCAAGCAAAGATATCAGAAGACTAAGGCACGCTTTCTCGATTTTCTGTTAGCAGGTTGTGTTTGGCCATCTAAGACTGAGACCATTGGCCACGTAAGAATGAGGGCC
>CAYHRT010000118.1:0-12061 GCA_964359085.1 uncultured Bdellovibrio sp.
TGCTCTCTGGCACAATGAAAAACATTGCGTCGAATATCAGTTGGAATCTTTTCTCGCCAATGATCTCTTTGAGGCGAAAGGCCTTAATAGTTTCACAGAAGTAGGCCCCGATAAAACCGAATTAAAAATCTCCTGCCAGATCAAACTCTACCCAGAAAAAGTGCCTGGAGTGCCGAAGTTACTGGCCCGAACCATTCTGCCGGGAATCGAGGCCATCTTAGAAAAAGTGCTGGGCCCAAACCTCACCAGTTTAGGTAAAGGCCTGAACGAATATTTCAAAAACAAATAATCTATCAGTTCGGGCGTAAAGTTATCGTCAGGACTTGGGAAAAGCGCCCAACCGGACGACCATTTTGATCAAGTGCCAAAATGCGAAGCTGATAGGTTCCCCAACCCGGTAATTGTTTGATGGGAAGCAAATTGTACGTTCCAAAAGTACTGCGGTAACTCTCATAACCCAGACCATTGGCCGAATCGGGACGATCGCCATCGGGATTGGCAAAAACCTGATTGGGCTTGGAGGCCTCCAGCAAAAAACCTTGAGCACCATTTAAATTACGTACATCAATGGCAATGGGGATAAGGACATCCGGCCGTTGCGTTGTCATGCTACTCAGCCCACCGACGTTGGGAGCAATAGGCCGGTCAGCACTTGGTGGATTAGTTCCGCCACCCGACTCTTTATACCAACACAAAGGTCGAGCGGCGAATTCTTGTCCCTCAGATTTTAAACACACTCCCACACGAGCATCGCTCTGACCTATTTCCACCTCTTCATCAACCGGACAAACCGAGGCAGAAAAATAAGTATCTACCCGACATTGAGCGCGGGGATGGGCCTCAAAGGTCGAGGAAACCACATTGGAATCTCGCCCTTCCAACGTAGGTACAGGTGCCTGAGAAAGGGCAGCAAAGATAGCACCCGAAGCCAGGCCGGCCACCGCCCCTCTCATACAAATCAGTTGATCAATCCTTTGAGGAAACTGCTGTTCACAACGCGTGCGTGCTTCATTGGGCACAACCCTATTTTTGATGATCGCCTCATTGTCATCTTGCAAAAATACATGCCGCATACATTTCAAATTGGCAAAGTAATCGGCCTGCCCTTCGACTGCGGCCCACTGTCCTTGGGCGGTTGAGTAGCGAGGCACTCCTCCTATATGATGTCCAATCTCATGGCATAAAACCAAGGCCAGAGCATCCACTGTAATGGCATAGTGCCGGGCCAAACCACCAAACATTCGCACCACATAATTGGAACCTTCCCTCTGAGCATAGGCATTTACTTCGCTATTGCCCCATTCTCCTCGTATTTGGAGTGTCCCCCCATAATTGGCCACCCGGGGACGATAGAGGGTTTCAACTTTCGAAATAATCTTATTGAACTCATCTTCCGTTACGCCATTGCTGATGGACTCAGAACCCACTGGAATTTTCATCGTATTGGGAGGCAGAAATCCCCTGCACAGTGGAACCACCAGATCATTAACCTCGCGACTTCCTTCAAGGGCAGGAGCAAAAAGCAGCAATAACAGAATAGTAACGAGCTTACTTTGCTGAACGCCTTCCATGGCATACTCTCCGAATTTAAGATGCTCACTTCTTCGGAAACAGCGATGGGAATTGAAGTCTGGCGCCCTTTTTTACATGAGAAGGCAAATTTGACCTGTAAATATTTCACATTTTTGCATGGGCACCAAAGAACTCGTTATAATAAATGACTGGCAGAACACTAGCGGGAGTTTTTCATGACAAGAGCAGTTTGGTGGTCTTTTATCTTTTGTTATCTTTTACAGTTCACCCTGCATACTACCCATGCCCAAATCCCTGTTTTCCGCAACCTTGAAACGATTGGACAGGGACGCACACGGGCCCTACTTCAGGCCAATCAAATCATTAACGTATTGGTATGGAATATTCACAAGGCCGAAGATACCCAATGGTTTAGCGATACTACCAACATCATTGGCAATAAAGATTTTGTCTTATTTCAGGAAGCCGTCTATCCCGATGAGATAGTAGATTTTTTCCGCGGCCTTGGACCTTTTGAATGGGCCATGGCTTCCAGTTTTCGCTTGATCAATAGCGATTTTTCTCGCACAGGAGTCACCACGGCTTCCAAGTATAAATCGTCCAACCGAGAAGTAATAACCACGATGTATACTGAACCTGTCGTGAGTACGCCCAAAGTCTCGCTCTATACCACCTACCAAACTAAAAAGGGTGAGCTGTTGGTGGCCAATGTCCATGCCATTAATTTTGTCAGTGATTTCAATTTCCTCATCGAATTGATTCGCATTGAAAAACGCCTTGCTAAACACAAGGGCCCTCTGATTCTAGGTGGAGATTTTAATACCTGGAGTTCATCGCGAACACGGCTGCTAAAAGAGATGGCCGAACGTCATAATTTAAACGCCGTTCCCTTTGCTGATCGCGAGAGGAGAATCACGCTGGGATACCCCCTGGACCATATCTATTATCGTGGTCTCACGTTGCTAAAGAGAGAAGATCTGAGCTACATCAATTCTTCTGACCATCTTCCCCTGTCTGTGCAATTTCAACTTTAATTTTACGGATACATCTGTTTTAGGGCCTCAAAGTCGCCCGCAGAAAGACCACGCCGTTGGGCCGAAAAGGTGCTGCCATCTCGTTTAGTCATCGTGGGTTTATTGGGATCTTTGCTGAAACCATTGAAGGATGGGTAGAGCATGATGGAATCAAAATCGAAAGCGCCAAACTTTTTGGCAAAAGGTGCCGCGAAAAAATTAAACCAGCGTTTCAATTGAATGTTACACCACTTCACCTTAATCCACTTGGAGCGATCGGGCCGACTCTGCTCATGGTAATAACCTAAAGCATGAAGGATTTCATGAATCAAACTGCCTGCGCCACACCAGTTAGGAACATTGATGGCCTGCTTGCCTCCCATCCGACCGACGAAAGAACTGCAATCGGCAGTACCGTTTTCTTTAAAAAAAACATAAGCAGTTTCGTTAGTGCGGGGGACCATCCGAATCTTAGTCGAGGTATTAAAATATTGGATGGCCTCCTCAACCCTTGCAGGATTGGGAATTGAACTATCAATCACGTAGGGGACAATGCCATTATCCCAGCGACCAGAGCGACGGGCAGTTGCTTTCAGACCTCGTTTTAAGGCCGGCTCAACTAAGATATCACCTTCGGTGATGAAGTATTCGCCTCTTGATTCATAAAAGACCGTGCGAACACCTTCTGTCGTGATGACAGGACCAAACTTCACTTCTGCGAAGGTCCCCGCACTTAAAAGACACAACAAACTTCCAAGAACATAAGAGGTCATTCTTTTCATAAATACTCCCTTAAATATCGGTGTAGCACATTACCGGGAAGATGACGTCCCTAGCGGAAATCTTTTCGTAGGGCCAAAAAAGCGCTTAAAAATCCCCTTCTTAGCATATTCGCTTTGACAGGTTTGGCGGGTGTCATCGTGAATTTCTATTTTGTCGGCACAGCCGATACAAATCCACTGGGCGGTGGTGGTAGGATTGCGATGCTTGTATCGTTCCACATCCGGCATGATCATCTCGCAAACTTCACAAAAATCTCTCGCTTGTTGGTGCGCAACCGCTTTGGTCACGACTTCTTTGGCGGGTCTCTTTGGTCGTTCATTTTCGACCGTTACAGGTTTAATTCCGGCCTTGAGTAGAGCATCTTTCATTGAACCCATACACTTCCTCGGTGTTTGACAAAAAACATATTTTTGCCGTGTCTTCAGAGGAGTGTCAATAATCTGGTTCAATAATTTTTAGCGATAACTTGCACCAGCACCGATTTTAAGAAGTTCCTGAACGAATTGGTAGGCCGTCACCCCAGACCGGGTTCTAGTTAAAAGCCCCATCGAACCATCTTTTTCCAGAAAGGTATGCTTAAAGGTGTCGGGCACAAACGCCGCACAATTATCACGAGGGTCTATAAGACTTTGGTAAATACCCTGATCACCATAAACCCGCCTGCGATGGGTCAAGGGACTCATAAAACCAAAAATGCTGCCCATAACCAAATCCATACTGCCCTGGAGGAGGCCAAATTCGTACTCAGGATATTTGTGGCAAACTTCGATGGCCTTTTTCGCCAGCGGCCACTCATTGGGATCGAAGACCACATTCATACGACCAAACCCCTCCTTGATAGATTCAAGTAAGGGGGCTTGGAAACGTGCCCAAACTCCTTCATCCCAGTGCAGGCCCATGCCATCGAGAAGCACTGTTTTTCGTGGAATATACTGACCTACAAGTTGATCTAAATCGGTAAAATTAAGCATGAGACCTAAGGCCCCCGCTGAATAGCCGTAGTACACGGCCTCTTTCGCATGGCGAATCAGACTCCCGTAAATGGTCAAAACAGATTGTAATCCCAATAGAAAATTATGGCGCCCTTGGTGCTGCACCTCGAAAATTCCTTGGTAGTTGGTATTGAAACTGCCGGCAAACAAATCCCCGGTACAATAGGGAAAGTACACGATGGAATAATCTGATAAGGGCGAAATACTAGGATCGTCAGAAAAGATAGCGTCATTAAAAGAATAATCTTTAGGTTGATCCAGTTGCGTCGTTACTTGGGTCGCACAGGTAAGCAAATCCCAACAGGCCCCACCGCCCTCAAAAAAGAAGGCAAATTTTTTTAAATTACGCAAATCCACCATCACAAAATAAGCATCTCCTCGACCGCAAGAAGCCCCTGGAATATCAATGCTCTCAAACATTCTGGCTTCGGTGTGCCTTGGGAAAAATAAACTGACTAACACTATAAAAATGAAAAAGTTGGACTGCATGGCTTTCCTCCTTCAAGTCAAAAATTTTATCAGTTCTAGTGACAAAATGGCTCCATTTTGGGAACTTTTTTCTAACGCAGAGCGCTATAGTTTGACAGCTTCTAAGTACTTGATGCAAAGATCAGACGGAATTTTGTGGCCTATCTTGAGAAGGGAGTAAGTATGACGGTCTTCAAACAAAAGGCGCGTAAATGCGCCGGAATAATGCTGGTAAGTGCATGTGTTGTCATGAGCGGCTTAGTTTATGCTGACAATTTGACAAGCTTCTATGAATTTCTCTTTCAAGGCCAACGTGAGGAAAATACTCAATTGGCCAACCAACAAACTGAAACGCGCTACCGCTCTGAGGATGTGCCCGATACCTGCAATCGCCAGATTCCTTATACTGAAAATGTATGTCGGATGGTCACACGACACCGAGAAGAGTGCCGCACCATACCCGGATATGAAGATTGTCGTATGCAAGATGAGCAACAATGCCGCGACGTCGTCCGCTATCGTCAAGAGTGTACACCTGGTCCCATTCGTCGTGTTTGTCACCCAGGACCAGATCAGCAAGTGTGCCAACCAGGACCGGGACGTCAAGTATGTGAGCGCACGCCTGACCGCCAAGAGTGCCATGCTGGCCCAGGCCGCCAGGAATGTCATGCTGGACCTCCAAGGCAAGAATGTACCACAGGCCCAGGCCGTCAGGAGTGCCATGCTGGGCCACCAAGACAAGAATGTACCAATGGGCCAGGTCGCCAAGAATGCCATGCCGGCCCATCCAGGCAAGAATGTCATGCTGGACCATCTACACAAGTTTGTTCACCCGCCCGTACCGAACAACGTTGTGAAGATCGCAAGGTTCCCGTCTGTGAAATAGTGGCAGGCCGTCGCATCTGCCGCCAAGAAGTACAGCGTGTGTGTGAAAACGTTTCTGTTCCGGGCGAATGTCGTAATGTTCCTGGCCCACAAATTTGCAGAACAGTACCTGGGGAACAAATTTGCCGCACCGTTCCTGGACCACAATTATGTCGAACGGTTCCCGGACAACAAGTCTGTACCAATATTCCCGGTGAAAGAACCTGTCACAATGTTCCAGGTGAGCGCATCTGTCGCACAGTTCCGGGAGAACAGATTTGTCGAACGATTCCTGGCCAAAACGTATGCCATCAAATCCCAGGACCAGATATTTGTCGCACCATTCCTGGACCTCAAATCTGTCGTGAGGAACAAGGGCCGCCAGTCTGTCGACAGATCGCCTATAATGATCGCGAATGTCAAAATGTTCCGCGCCGAATCTGTCAGTGGATGCCACCCAGACAAGCTTGTGAGCAAATTCCCTATGAAGAACGGGTTTGCCAAGACGAAACTCGTTACAGAAATGAGCCTTATGCTTGTACCCGCACCATTCAAGTCCCCTACACCGCAGTGGTCAAACGCTACGAAGCCAAAGTGGCGGTACAATTTGAAAGTGCCCGAGACCAGAACGCCAAGGCGCGCTTTAAAGTGGATCTCTCTGACCGCGGCGAACTTGACCTAGCGGCCCAAAGTTTATCACCCGACCATTTATGGGTGGCCACTCGTCAGTTGGCCCGTTCTACTCAAGGGGAAGTGGATTCAATTGAGGCACTCTTCCATGTGGACGTCCTTCCCATGACCATTCTCTCAGCGGTTTCCACCCCCATTAACGATTTCAAATTGCGTAAGAAATATTTGAGTTTTACCATTGGCAAAGTCACTCGCCCTGATCTCCTTCGTCTGCATTTGAAGGTTGAGCGTAAAGGCCAAGTGGTTTTAGATAAAGTTCTGAATGCCAATGACCTCCAACTCTCACCTGAAGCGGCCAGCACCGCGGTGAAAATCAACACCGATAAACTGGGCCTGACCTTTGCCTGGGCCCATGGCTACATCATCAATCTTGATTTACGAGTGGAATTCACAGGCAAGGTCTTAAACAAACCAGTGCCACCTCTCAAACAGGAATTCATTGTAAAGAAAACCCGTCTTCTCTAAATTCAACGGTTTGCAGGAAAGACTTTTCAAAGGCCCTCAATTTGAGGGCCTTTTTGTTATTGATAACCTCACGGAATTTTAAAAGCCTGTCAGGAAAAGATGTTTTTTGCCTGATGCCGCCAGATGCAGAAAGATAAAAAAAGACGTATAATAGTAAGGCCAGATTGCTTGATCCAAGGAGGGATTATGGTTAAATCGTTTTTTCTCATCACCTTTCTCGTTTTCTCGGCCTTTTCTTTGGTTCAGTCCTATGCTTTAGATCAACAGCGCGACGAAGAAATTAGTGATTTACTCGCCCGTTCCCAGGCCACCCGAACAGAGCTTGCCAAAAACACTGCTCAGCGCGATATCGCGGCCATTGATGAGCAGGATGTGGCACGCTTTAAGGAATTTCAAAAGATGGTTGAAGAAGATGACGATACTCCGGTTTTCAGCGAGATCGACAAAGTCATTGCAAACGAGTAATAATCTCCTTTCGCGCAAATTCTACAAATTCTAGAAGAGGTTTCGTCCATGGCAATGTGTAAATTTTGTAGCAAGGAAATTACTTGGTTTAAAGAGGGGCGAAAAAATATCCCCCTAAACGCAGATGGGGGTACTCACTCCTGCGAACAAATGAAGAGAAGCTTGAGCAGTGTCCGCACTATTGAGCGTGAAGCTCTCTCTCCCGAAGAAATTGCTCGCTATGAAAAGCAAATCAATACTCCGAAGAAAAAATAATGTCTTAGAATAATGAATATCCTGCTGTCTGAAACTAACGAAGATTGGGTAAGAAAAATTAAGGCCTTTATCCAAGGAAATGGCCACACGCTCGATGTGGTCATGAATGGAAGAGATGCTCAGTCCTTCATTCATAAAAGAAAATATGATGTCGTTATTTTAGATTTCGCCACTAGCAACTACTCGGCGCTTGAGGTTCTGCGCTTTATCCGGGTGCATGGCCCTCTCCTCAAAGTTGTGCTCACCTTTCCCAGTAAGAGTTACTTTGAAGAACTCGATTTTGCCGATTCTGAAATAAAGAGAATGGGTGCCACCGATCTCTTGATCAAACCTTTCGATATGCGGATTCTTAATAAATGCTTGGCCGGTGATATACTTTTCGATCGTTGGAAAAAGGCCATTACTCCCACCCCGCATCCTCATCCCGAAGAAGGCCAAGAAGTTTTTGCCTCTGACAATGAATTTACCCGTATTCAAGCGGACGGTGCCCTGGTGATCAATCGCGCCATCTTTGACTTGTATGTCCGTGTCGGGAAAGACAGATATTTAAAGATTCTCTATGAAGGGGACTCTCTGGCGCAAGAACGTCTCAATGAATATCAGGCAAAAAAAGTGGAATATTTTTATTTTAAAACTCGCGACCGCGGCACCTATATCAACTTCATCAACACTCTTCTCAGCAAAGTCATGAGTAAAACCACTGTCAGTCCCTCAACTAAAATAGTGCTTGCCCAAAACATGGTGGATAAGTTTGTGGAAGAAGTCTACACCGTCGGCATCAAGCCTGCCCTGGTCGAAGAGGCAAAACAACTAAGTGAAAATATTCATCAGTATGTTCAATCAGATCGCGAATTGAATTACCTCTTACAAGATTATGTCGCCCAGGATACTGATGCCAAATATCTCCACCTCTTTTTGGTCTCTTTTTTTTCCACAATCATTTGCAACGCTACCGATTGGGCCAAAAGACGCACTTTAGACAACGTCGTCATGGGGGCCCTTCTCCATGACATTGGCAAAATCAAAATTCCTCAGGAAATACGCCTCATGGACCCGGCCTTCATGTCCCCCATCCAGCTAGAGATTTATAAAAAACATCCCATCCTTGGATATGAACTCTTAAAAAGTATCCCTATGATTACCGAGCCCATTTTACAAATTGTGGAACAACACCACGAAGCCATGGATGGCTCGGGTTTTCCTTCAGGACTCACGAGCACCAAGATTTATCCCCTAGCAAAGATCGTTGGCCTGGCCGATCATTTCACCAATATCATGCTGAGGCAGAAGCTTTCTGCCCAGGACACACTGCGCACCTTTCTTCAAGATAAAAAAAATATTTACTGTTTTGAAGCCGATTTGGTCTTAAAGCTCGCCAACGCTTTCCTGGCCCACTAGATGAGGTCTTTGATTTTGTTGATAGTATTTTCCGAGTCATTTGTCGAAGCGTAAGCGGCTTTAACAGTTTCCATTAATTTCTCAAAATGGGGTTTGGAAATAAAATCAAAGGCCCCATATTTCAACGCCTGATTCATGTTCTCACTGTCATTAAACGTAGTGAAAAAAATGACCGGGACAGTCGAATTTGTCTTACGCAGCTCCTTAATAAACTCAAATCCTGACATGACGGGCATTCTAATATCCGTTAAAATACAGTCAAAATGAAGCTGCTGTGAAAGTAGCAATGCCTCTTTACCATTCTGGGCGGTAGCAATTTCATGATCTGCCTCCTCCAGGACATCCACCAGTAATTCACGGATAGCTTCTTCATCGTCGACGATCAATAGTTTCTTTTTCAAACTCAACCTCGCTTTATAATTTCGATCTCCTATTTCCGAGATGGCGATTAACCACTTCCCGCTTGTCCTGTCGAGATTCTTCAAGCGCCTTCTGCTGCTTGGCTTCGTATTCTTCCCTGGTCATAAGCGGTTCTTTTTCCTGATAATACTGTTCAATATATTTAAATTCCGAGATTGGAACAAAAATAATTTGATTCACAAATTTGCGCAGGATCTTCTCATCTTCCATACTAACACCATTGATAATGCCCATATAATGGTGCCCCTTGCTAATCGTAATCGGAAGGTCCCACCACGGGGGAACAATGGTAATCAACATATCAACCGGCACGCTACAACGGAGAACCGAGTAAAAAGGCAGTACGCTTTTACAATAAAAAGTTATCTCATGCTCGGTTAAATCTGTGATCTCGACCTGCACTGGAATCTCACACACCCGACGCAGATCACTATATTTGAAACTATACATGGCCCAAGGCAATCCACTTTCCGTCTGATTTTTTTTATGCAGATAGATGTTGGTGATTTCGTATAACCCCGACACCGTCGGGGAATCCTGGGTGGTAATCATCTTGTTATAACCGTAAACTTTTTTTGCCGCCTCACCACCAGAAGGACAATCGTACAAGACTACGATGGGATGATAATTGTGACAGCTGGAAATATATTTGATGGTGGCATAGACCGGGTCATAATCGTCCTCGCTCTTGTTCTCATCCATGCTATGACCGAAGCTCAACCAAATCATGAATGGTCGTAAAGTTTCAATGCAAGCAAAGTCGGATTTAAAATCATTCTTACAATAGGCATAGACTTCTTTGTCATAAAAGGTGTTATTGATTCTGGCCAAGCGATGCACATCCTGATCGATTACAAAAAAACAATCACGACGCACATAGAAATCCTGTCGATTAAAATCAAGCCACGTTTCCACCGTGTCCTTTTCAATTGTCTTTTCGGTAATTTCATCCCAAGGCCCACAGTAGGGAATGGCGAGTTTATAGGAATAATCGTAATGCCCCTCTTGCGGGGTAGGATAAAATTCTGAGACTTCAAAGGTGTCGGCCTTAAAATCATCAAAGAGGTGGAGATGGGCAGACAAGTTTTTCGCATCCGTCTTGATGTCGGTGTCAATCACAATATGCTCACTGTTAAAAGTGACTATCGAAGCAAAAGAGGTCAATTCAAAGGTGCAATTGATATTGGTGGCACGGGCAAAAACGGGCATCCCTACGTTATATCCAAAAGCGATATAACAGGTGTCACACAAAAACTTATAAAACGATTCACGTAAAATGGTACAAAAAAGCAAACCGCAGGCAAGAAATGTTTGGTGCTCTCGCAAGCTATTTTTGTTTTCAACGATACCTACAATAGCAGTGGAGCGAGTTTTCATATTACGTTTTAAAAGAATTAGGGCGTTGTAAAAACTGTCTCTATTGCTCGCCAACATCTCCCGATTTGGAAAGGTAATGAAGATAATGTGAGGAGGGCGGAAGGCCTTGATGATAAATTCGTCATACCATCCAGGATCAAAGCTAATGGTCTCAATATTACATTCATCTGAGGGGAATTTTTTGACATAGAAGGCCTTGAGTTCCTGCAGAAAGGTCTCATCCGTTCCTAGATATAAGATTTCTTTTATCGCCAACCATCCCTCCTACAACTAAGAATTATACACAGGAAAAGGTCAGCACAAAACACAAGGACTCTTTCTCATCATCAATATTGAGAGAATGGCCATTTTTCTGGGCGATTCGATAGGCCACGGATGCCTCAATACCCCATTCTGTTGGAGATGGTGGACTAACAAAAGGTTTAAATACCTGACCTAGCTGCTCGCCCGTTAGTTTTACCTGCTCAAAACTCACCGTGAGCTGAAGACCTCTATCACTCCGATCTGCCTTGAGAGCAACACTGATCGGAGATCCTGCGCCACAGACACGATGGGCCCCGCGCCCGTAGCGAAAGAGAGAAATGAACATGGCCGTCAACTGAAAGGCATCGCCCTTAACTCGAAGCTCGGGCATAATTTCTTCCATAAGAAACTCAAGCGGTTCTATCTCCAAGGCGTGAGTAATAATTTTTGCTAGGCAAGTATCTTGCATTGTTCTGGTATCAGTCACAGCACTTAACTGGGACATGCCCGAGATAATGCAATCAAAGCGGCGCAAATCAGTGCTCAACGACGAAAAAAGTTTGCTCATAGGTTCGGGCAAGGTCACCTTATTTTTTTTTTGCCACTTATCAAGTTGGGCCAAGCGCAGACCCATGATGGCCATGACATTACTGATCTCATGGCCCAAAACGCCCAAAGTTTGTGACAGAGTAACTTGTTTGAAACGTTCCTCATCGGATAAAGAACTCATTTTGCTAATACCTTTTTCACCATGTCGATTAAGGCTTGAGGGGGATAGGGTTTTTTTAATAGATCGACACGAGGATCGCTTTTTATCACGGGATTATCTAAAACATCGCTAGAACCAGAGCAAAACAAAACGGGCAGATCAAGGGATAGTTCTCTGACCTTTACAAAAAGTTCTATACCCGACATCTTTGGCATTCGCACATCGGTGATGACAAGCGCCAGATGAGACCAATGTTCCTTGATGTAAGGAAGAGCATCATAGGCATTTGAAAAAGTCTGAACAGAAAAATCTTCGGTTTGAACAATCTCGCTGGATAATTCGAGTAACTCTCGATCATCCTCGACCATCACAATATTCAAAGCTCT